>JAGWBW010000092.1:9799-20092 GCA_021295695.1 Candidatus Latescibacterota bacterium | reverse complement strand
TTTATTTTTCGATACTGTGTTCAAGCCTGCCAATCTCGTCGCGCAGCCGGGCAGCCTCTTCGTATTCTTCCAGCGCGACCGCCTCTTGCAAACGCTCCTTGAGCGCATTCACCTGCTGCGCCACCCGATCGGGCGCCTCTTCAGCGGATTCATCCCCTCCTGCAGACCTTATAAAAGTAGCAATATTATCTTCACCGCCCTCAATGGACGCCTGGGCATCTTGCTTGACCGACAGCCCCGCCTCTTCAATCACCTGATCCGCCACAAAAACCGGCGCACCAACACGCAACGCCAATGCCAGCGCATCGCTCGGGCGCGAATCAATACAAATCGACTCCCCATCGCGGATAAGCGTTATCTCCGCAAAAAACGTCTCCTCCTTCAACGCAGTGACCAGCACCTGCTCAACGCGCACATCGAACCCATCTATAATGGCACACAACAAATCATACGCAATCGGACGCGGCGGCGGCTCATCGTGAAGCGCCATATAAATCGCTACCGCCTCAAAATTGCCAATCGCAATAGGCAAAAAAATCTTCTGGTCCTTATCCTTTAACCAGACCAGCGGATGATTGCTATTGGGTTCAAGCTGCACGGCAATCACTTCCATTTCTGTCATGTTGTAAGAAACCCTTTTTAGGAATTAGGAATAAAAAAATAAAAAGAAGACCCGGATTACTCAAAACAATATAGACGGATACAGAGGCAAAAAGCAAGCGGAATCAGGATGTGCAAAGCAAAAGGCATCCGCAGAATGAAGGCGAGTAATCCGAGCATGAACGCAGATGAAAGCAAAGGCGAAAGGCAAAACCTTCTGGATCGCGGCTTACACCACGCCGCGATGACGACGGTACCCACTTCACAGTGAACTGGTCTGAACTGCGACCAGTTGTACACCGTTCCTCCCTTCTCTTGACAGCCCGCGCGTCGCATTGTATCATTTTATAAAGTATTCAATCTCAGGAGAATCGCCATGTCCTCCCCCTGCTGCGGTGCGAGCAGACCTGTCTCATCCAAAAAAAGAAAAACGCGCAAACAAAAAAACAGACGCAGAACCGACACATCACTCAAAGGCATGGTCCGCATATCGGGCGGCACCTTCCTCATGGGCACAGACAGCGACGAAGGCTTCCCGGAAGACGGCGAAGGACCCAGGAGAGAAGTCACAATCGATCCCTTTTACCTCGATGTGTGCGCCATCACCAACGCCGACTTTGCCAAATTCGTCCGCGCAACCGCGTACAAAACCGAAGCCGAAAACTTTGGCTGGTCCTTTGTCTTCCACCTCTTTGTACCCCCCAACACCGCCTCGCACATCTCTCGAACCGTCGTCGATACCCCCTGGTGGTGGGCTGTTGACGGGTCTTGCTGGCACCGACCCGAAGGACCCGGAACAAATATAAACAACCGCTGGCACCACCCCGCGATCCACATCTCGTGGAACGACGCCATCGCCTACTGCAACTGGACCGGAAAACGCCTGCCCACAGAAGCCGAATGGGAATTTGCCGCACGGGGCGGCCTGAACAGCATGCGCTACCCCTGGGGAGACGACCTCGAACCCGACGGCAAACACATGTGCAACATCTGGCAGGGCACATTCCCCGAAAAAAACAGCAAAGCAGATGGACACATCGGCACCGCACCCGTCACCTCATACCCCCCCAACAACTACGGCATCTACAACATCTCTGGCAACGTCTGGGAATGGTGCAGCGACTGGTTCAGCCCCACCTATCACCTCAAAAGCACCGCCGAAAACCCCACAGGACCCCACATCGGACAGGCAAAAAGCATGCGCGGCGGCTCCTACCTGTGCCACGACTCCTACTGCAACCGATACCGCGTTGCCGCCCGCAGCGCAAACACCCCGGACAGCTCCACGGGCAATTTGGGCTTTCGATGTGCGCGAGACGCATAAAAAAAAGCGGAAGACGCAAACACGTCTTCCGCTTTTTTTGTTCTTCACCCACCCTACTCCCTCACCACCCACACCTTCACAGACACCTTAACCCCTGCATAAAGCCGAATGGGCACATCATATACCCCCAATGCTCGAATCGGCTCTTCGAGTTCTATGTCTCGGCGGTCAATATCAAACCCCAGATCACTGAGCGCGACTGCAATTTGCTGTGCTGTCACCGACCCAAAAATGCGATCCTCTTCGCCCGCTCTAACCGCCACATTGCATGAAACCTCTTTCAGCGCCTCTGCCTGCGACTCCGCATCGCGCGTTTCACGAGCGTGTTGGGCTTCGCGTTGCCGGCGATCCTTCTCATACACCGCCATATTGCGCTTATTTGCAATCAACGCCACCGAACGAGGCAACAAAAAATTTCGGGCATAACCATCCTTCACCTCAACCACATCGCCAGCATTGCCCACCGCATCCACATCTGCTGTAAGAATAATTTTCATACGTCCTACCTCACCGAATCATTCACATAGGGCATAAGCGCGAGAAATCGAGCGCGCTTAATAGCGCGCACCAACGAGCGCTGACCCTTTGCACACGTACCCGTCATGCGCCGGGGAACAATTTTGCCGCGCTCCGTAACAAACCGGCGCAACAAACGATCATTCTTATAATGAACATCCAAACGATTCTCTTCAAATCGGCAGGCCCCTGAGTGACCCTCACAAATATGGCAAACCTTCACACGTCCTCTATTCATTCCGCATCCTCCTCTTCTGAACCATCGGAAACATCTTCTGGCGACTCAGGCGATTCTTCAACCACTTCCTCTTGAGGAGGAATCTCAGTTTGAAGAATCAGATGCCGCAAAACAGCCTCATCCAAACGACATGCCCGATCCACACCCGCAATCGCGCCCGGATCAGCCTGAAAAAGAAAAAAAGTATAATCGCCCTGCTGCCGCTTTTGAATCTCATAAGCGAGCCTCCGCACGCCCCAGCGGTCAACATTGACCACAGTACCGTGCTCGGCGATCAACGACTCATAGTGCTTGACCGTCTCATCCGCATTCTCCTGCGTATCGACAATCAAAGCCATCTCGTAATCTCGTGACATAAACTATCCCCCTGGACAAGTGGTTCAGAATACCGTGTTCTGAACGGGGTGAAAAATAGCGTCAGCAGTCACGCCAGCAAAGGCGCCAGAATCAGAGAAACCACCGACATCAACTTAATTAAAATATTCAACGCGGGACCAGACGTATCCTTTAACGGATCGCCAACCGTATCGCCAACCACGGCTGCCTTGTGTGCCTCGGACCCCTTACCGCCCAAATTGCCCTCCTCAATCAACTTCTTCGCATTATCCAGCGCACCCCCGCTATTCGCCATCATCAGCGCCAGCAACACACCCGACACCGTCGCACCCGCCAGCATACCGCCCAACGCCTCTGCACCCAAAAAAAAGCCAACCAGCACCGGCGTCAACACAGCCACCAGACCGGGTGCCACCATCTCGCGCAAAGCCGCGACAGAACTGATATCCACACACCGGCGCGTATCCGGCTTGCCCGTCCCCTCCATCAACCCTGGAATCTCGCGGAACTGCCGGCGCACCTCTTCAACCATCTTAAACGCCGCATTACCCACACTCGTCATCGTCAACGCCGCCACACAATAAGGCACGCCAGCGCCCAAAAACAAACCAATCACAACCATGGGCTTAATCAAATTGATCGACTCTATCCCCACAGCCGTCGAATACGCGGAAAACAACGCCAATGCCGTCAGCGCGGCAGAACCAATCGCAAACCCCTTGCCAATCGCCGCCGTCGTATTCCCAAGCGAATCCAGCTCATCCGTAATCTTGCGCGTCTCTGGACCCAAATCCGCCATCTCGGAAATACCGCCCGCATTATCCGCAATCGGACCATAAGCATCCACCGCCATCGTAACACCCACAGTTGATAACATCCCCACCGCCGCAATGCCAATACCGTATAACCCCGCAAAGTGAAACGACCCTGCAATAGCAACACAAATCCCCAAAACCGGCAACGTCGTACTCTCCATCCCCACCGCCAAACCCGCGATCATATTCGTCGCCGACCCCGTCTCTGAAGAATGCGCAATGCGTCTGACAGGTGCCCCGCCCGTATAGTATTCCGTCATCAGCGCAATGGCAATACCAACGAGACAACCAAAGAGAATCGCCCAAAACACCCCGCGAGCCAAACCGAGATATTCCGCGGCAAAAAAAGATCCAACAAGCATCAAAAGAGCGGAAATATACGTGGCATAGCGCAACGCTGCATCCGGATTTAAAGACTGCAAAACGCGAATTGACCCCACTCCGATCAGCGACGCCAACAAACCGATCATAACCACGACAAGCGGATATTGCATCGCAGCGACCCGCACCATCTCCGAATCGCCTCCCAACACGCTCAACGCCGCCCCACCAGCCATTGCCGCAATCGCAATCGTCGCAATAATAGACCCAACATAAGACTCAAAAATATCCGCACCCATCCCGGCCACATCACCCACATTATCGCCCACATGGTCCGCAATAACAGCCGGATTCCTCGGATCGTCCTCCGGTATCCCTGCCTCCACCTTACCCACCAGATCCGCACCCACATCCGCCGTCTTCGTATAAATACCGCCCCCAACCCGGGCAAACAACGCAATAGAACTCGCCCCCATCGCAAAACCATTAATCATAGCCGCCTGACCGGGATTGCCATAAAAATAAAAAAGCAAGCCCACGCCAAAAAGCCCCAGACTTGCCACAGCCAACCCCATCACTGCCCCGCCAGAAAACGCGACATTCAACGCCTTATCCCGCCCACTCTGACTGGCGGCATAAGCCGTCCGTACATTTGCCTTTGTCGCCGCCTTCATCCCAATAAAACCCGCGACAAGCGAACAAAGCGCGCCACCAAAAAAAGATATGGCCGTCGGTAAATTAATACCCCAGTACACCAGCGCGAACACCACAACAATAAAAACAGAAAGCACGCTGTATTCGCGCTTCAAAAAGGTCACAGCGCCATCCTGAATATCCGCTGCGATCTCTCGCATCAGCTCCGTGCCCTCTGATTGTCTGGCAACATAAAGATAAATCAAACCAGCGCAAACCAGCCCAACCACGCCCAGCACAGGTGCCAAAATCACAATCATAAAAAAACTCCAAACCCATCCACGCGCAATGACAACCAAAATCCCAAAACCTTCTGGATCGCGGCTAACACCCTGCCGCGATGACGAATGCCTTTATCGTCCTTGTGTCTTTGTGTGAGACCCTCTCACGTCTTAATTATACTGATTCATCGCCCGATCAATACCGTCTGTTGCCCAACAAAGCGCGCCCTTGACCGCATGCCCAACCGCATCTGTAACCACATCCCGATCTTCGGACATAAACTCACCCAACACATAATCAATCATCCCATCCAACCGGGCGGGTTGCCCAATACCGACGCGCAACCTGGAAAAATCTGCAGACCCCAACGCGCGTTCAACAGACCGCAAACCATTGTGCCCACCGTGACTGCCCGTGCGCCGAAAGCGCAACTGCCCCAAACTTAGATACACATCGTCAACCACCACGAGCACATCTGCCCGTGCAACCTCAAAACACCGCACAACCTCCGCCACACCCAAACCGCTCTTATTCATATAAGCCAGCGGCTTGACCAGCACCAGATCATCTGAAAACCTGCACCACGTACAAAACTCAAACGCATGCCACTGTGCATCTTTGCCCAGCGCATCAACCACCCAAAACCCCACATTGTGGCGCGTATGTGCATAGCGCGCGCCCGGATTGCCCAACCCCACAATCGCCTTTGCGCCCCTACTCATCGCCTTCTTCGTCATCGCGGCTGCGCCTGCCGCGCTCAATAAGCTCTGGCTCCTGCATTTCTTCGCCTTCTTCGCCTTCTTCGCCCTCAGCGACCAATCCTTCTTCGTCCTCCTCTTCCTCTTCTTCAATAACAAGCGCGGGCGCAGCCACCGCAAACATCGTGCGGTCGCTATCCGTCACAATAGACAAATCATCGCCATCCAGAACAATATCCGAAACGTGCAGCGAATCCCCGATCTCCAACGCCGACACATCAACTGCAATATGATCGGGTATATCTGTAGGCAAGCACTCAACTTCGATTTCGTGCAACATCTGTTCCAGAATCCCCTCGCCAATCCGCACCCCAACGGCTGACCCCGTCGCGTGAACAGGCACATCAACCACAATTTTGCGCGTCAAATCAATGCGATGAAAATCCACATGCAAAATCTCACCGCGCACGGGATGATACTGAATATCCTTAATAATAGTACTCTGGCTCCCATCGCCCGCACTCAGCGAAATAATCGCATTGCGACCGTGTGCCTTCAACAAATCGGACAATGTGCGATAATCCACAGAACAGGCAACAGACGCGGCATTCTCGCCATAAACAACCGCGGGCAACTGACCGCGATAGCGCAAGCGCTTGGCGAATTTTTTTCCCGATTCCGTGCGAACATCTACATTGAGAGAAACTTGATCGGACATATTTATTCTCCAACAGGACAACACAAAAAAGTCCGAAACTGTTCGGCCTCAAACCGCGCCCAAACAGCCTCGGCAACATCTCGAGACTCAAAAACACCGTAAAGCGTGGAACCACTGCCAGACATTGACGCAGCTATCGCGCCAGCATCTGTCAATCGCGACAAAATATCGCGCGTTTCCGGATGCGATTGAATAATAAGAGGCAGAAAATCATTCTCAATATGCCCCCAAAAATCCGAAACAGGCAAATCTTTTAAAGAATTAATGAAACTATCATATTCACCATGCCCTGTCAAGGTCTTTTTATAATTTGCAAAAGCCCAGCCCGTGTGCACCTGGAACCCCGGACAAACCAGCACATAAGCCACATCTGCAGACCACGGCACATACCGCAAATGCTCCCCCCGCCCCGAAACTATTGCCGTACCCTTTTGCCGCACAAAAAACGGCACATCAGACCCCAGAGCCGCGCCTATTTCGCGCAGTTCTCGACTTGAAAGCCCCGCTTCCCACACCCGATTCAAAACCCGCAACACAGCCGCTGCATCTGAACTCCCGCCACCCAAACCCGCCGCCATCGGAATCCGCTTCTCTATCGCAACCTCAACCCCTCGATCCATCCCCGTATAAGACCGAAACGCCGAAATCGCCTGATACACCAAATTCTCTGGACCCACGGGCAAATCCGCATCGTCGCACGACAAAATAATCTGCCCTTGCCCGGCGTGCCTGAAAACGAGGCGGTCGCACAGATCCACAGTCTGAAAAACCGATAAAATATCGTGAAACCCATCGCTGCGCCGCCCGAGAATCTTCAGCCCCAAATTGAGCTTTGCATATGCGTATTCGACAATATCCAAAACAATGATCTCCAACAATGATCTCCCATTGACGCTTTTGGCAAAATATAATACATTCGAGAGACAGGGCAAAAACCTCAAAACCTTCTGGATCGCGGCTAACACCCTGCCGCGATGACGGGCGAGGCATGCCTCGCCCCTACAACACCATGCGGAATTCTTACACATGATCCTTTTTAGAACACGAACTCGCGGTATCACCACTGCATTTTTCATCCTCATCTTCGGCATATCATCCCTCTGCGCGCAGGGGACCCAGGAAGAAAATTCGCATTTTGAACTCGCACAGCGGATCTTTAACGATGGACTCTATGCCGATGCTGCGCGAGAATATAAACAATTCATCATCAACTTTCCCACCAGCAAGCGACTGCCCGATGCCATGCTGCGCGTTGGACAGGCTCTTGCCAGAGCCGAACAATACGACCTCGCGCTCGAAGCCTTTCAACAATTCATCGACCGCTACGCCACCCACATCGAAATAGGTAGTGCAATGCGCGCACGCGCCAATGCACTCAGCCAACTTGGGGAACACACCCGAGCCGGCGCAGCCTATCGCGAAGTACACGCGGCCTATCCCGCCTCGACAAACGCGCCCCAGGACCTCTTATCAGCCGGTGAGAACTACCACAAAGGCGGTGCCTTATCAGAAGCCGGAGCGGCCTTTCGCCAACTCGCCGAACAATATCCCAAATCGCCTATCGTCAATGAAGCCACCTTCAACCTGGGCAGCGTCTTACTCGAAGAATCGCGCACCGAAGAAGCCCTCGAACAATTTCGCACCCTCGCCGAACGTCCCGGTGCCTCAAAGCGCAAACCCGACGCCCTCCTTAAAATGGGCAACATCGCCCTATCGCGCGACAACCTCTCGGAAGCAGAACGCATCTTTGCAAACCTGCGCGCCAGATATCCCGCAACACCTGCCGCCCAGAACTCGCACCTCATCCTGGGCGCCTGGCACGCCGGCAAAAACGACTGGGCACGCGCTGAAAAAACCTATAACAACGCCCTTGCAACAATCCCGAACAACACCCGTCGCCAACAAGCCATGTTGGGAAGTGCAAATGCAAAACGCAAACTCGGCAAAAGCGAAAGCGCGCTACAGCGCTACGCCTCATTTTTAAGAGCCTATCCCAAAAGCCCCTTCCACGCCCATGCCCTGCTGGGCTATGGCCGCACATTTGCAGACCTGAAAAATTATCGCAACGCACTGGACGCATTCAAAAACCTGCAGGAAAAATATCCAGACACAGACATCAGCATCCAGGCTTATGGCGCCATCGGAAACTTATGGCGCGCGCTTGGAACGCACCAAAAGGCATTATCAGCGTATCAAACATACCTGACGCGCATACAATCCCCCAGCGAAAAAGCCAATGCCCGACTGCACATCGCGCAAATCTGCGAAGACCTGCACTGGTATGACCTCGCAGCCGAAAATTATCGCACCCTGATCAACAGCCCAATCGCACACTACGCCGCCGAAGGTCAAATTGGCCTCGCCCGCGTATTTGAAAAAACCGGAGAAACCGCACTCGCACTGCGAGAATACCGCACCTACATCAAAAATCACGGCGACGCCTCACACGCCGAAACAGCGGAAACGCGCATCCAACTCCTCACCGAATTTGGCACAGAGACCAACCGCGACCGCACCTATATCGAACTCCTCGCCAACCTGCCCGGCATCGCCGATGATGCACACACGCAATTTATACTGGGCAAAACCTTCTACAACCAAAAACACTACAACCGCGCAATCACCCACCTCGAAGCCGCACTGGCAATCCAGGGGCTACCCCTTGAAGCACCCGAAGGGTGGACAGAACACACGTACGGGCGAGGCATGCCTCGCCCCTACACATCGGACGACGCATCGGACGACACATCCAGTACGGGCGAAAAATCTTTCGCCCCAACATCGGACGACACACTGGCCCTTGCAGCCGAAGCCGCACGCGCAGCCGAAGCCGCGCTCGCAGCATTCGACACACCATCTAATGACGACACACCCACATCCAGCGACACACGGGACAGCACGGGGACCGTCCCCTACACATCGGACGACGCATCTAACGACCACACACCCATACCCGACGAATCAGCATTCAGCAACGCCCCCCCCTGGGCATCTGAAGCCTATTATCTCCTTGGCAACAGCTACTTAAAACAGGCGCGCAGAGCCACCCTCGAAAACAAATCTCCAGACAAATGGCAAAACAAAGGCATCACAACACTCAAAATACTCGTCAAAATATTCCCCGACAACGACCATACAGAAAGCGCCGCGCTCGCCGTCATACACACAGAAACAGCCCACATACAACCCGACACCCTCCGCGCACAAACGCGCCTGAGCGCATATCGCGCATATCGTAAAACACATCCCAACAGCCCCGATCTGCGCCTGCGAATCGCCGACGCCCACTTCGCCAACACCCACATCGACAGCGCCCTCAGCCTGTACCTCCAGGTACAAAAAAACGCCAACAATCCCATACAAAAAGAAAAAGCCACGTATGGCGTCGGCTTGTGTCAGGCACAGCAACAACAACACGCGCGCGCCGAAGAAACCCTGAAAAACTTCCTCTTCAACTATCCGCAGAGCAACCTATTGCCGCACGCGCAATTTCAACTGGGGCGCATACTCCTCGACCGGGAATTTTACGCCAGTGCCGCCGAAGCATTCTCCGAACTCCTCTCCGCATCTCCAACGCTCGCACGCCAGCGATCTGCCCGCTCGCTACTCGCCGAAAGCTACCATCGCCTGGGCAACTATCAACGCGCCATAGAAATAGACGAAAGCCTGATCACCCACAACACGACCCCCCAATTATTGCGCCGCCTCGCCAAATCCTATTCTCAAAACAACCAGCGCGACAGAGCCATCACAATTTATAACATGTACCTCCGCAAATATCCACAAGCACCCGATGCCGACAGCATCGCCTT
>JAGWBW010000092.1:3557-9659 GCA_021295695.1 Candidatus Latescibacterota bacterium | reverse complement strand
GCCGCGTACCAGCGCGTACCAGAACCCGCGCGCAACGAAACCATGGCCGCCCGCGAAGTCTTGAGCCTCTACCGCCTGCGGCGCATCAGCGAAGCCAACAAAGCCGCGGGCCAATTCAAAAAAACCTATAAAACAGCAACCGAATGGATCGCCCGCTTTGAAGTCGAAAAAGGCAGATATCAACTCGCCGTCAGAAATCCCAAAAAAGCGCGACAAATCTTTGGAGACATCTCCAAAAAATATCCCACCACCGAAGCAGCAGCCGACGCGCGTTATTACATCATCCGCGCCTATCGCGACGAAGGACCCGACAAAGACGGCAACAACGACCCCTATCTCAACGCACTCACCACATTCATAAAAAATTATCCCGACAGCCCGCACTGGGCAAACGCCAACATCGAACTCGCCGAATTTTGGGAACGCAACGAAGAATACAACCTATCTGCACGCGCCTATCGCAACGCCATTGAAAAAGGCGTCTCCCAATCCGAAAAACCCGACATCCTTCAAAAACTCGCAAAAAATTACGGCAACCTCAACGCATACGACCTCGCCATCAACTTTGCGCGCCAACTCATCCGAGAATTTCCCCAGGACCCCCTTGCCCTGGGAGCACGCATCGACATCGGCACCATTTACCTGCCCAACAAAGGCGCCCACGCGCAAGCCATCGCAGAACTTCGGCCCCTGCTCAAAATCGTGACCGAGGAAAGCAAAAAAGCCAACATCCAATATGCCATTGCAGAAAATTATTTTGAAATGGCCGACTATGAAAACGCACTCCGAGAATTTTTGATCTTGCGCTACAATCAGAAAGCGGGGCCCATGTGGATCGTATCCGCACAAATGAAAGTAGCAGACGCCTATGCGGCACAGGGCAAGATTGAACAAGCCATACACGAACTCGAAGCAATCAAACGCAGCCACGGTGCCGCCAGCATGTACGGCATCGGCGCGGAAAAACGCATTCAGCAAATAAAAACACAGTCTGAATAATAACCATGCCTACCGACCAAAAAGAAGCCCTCATCATCGTAGATCAGCCCACCGCACTGGGCCGGGACCTGCGCGCCGAACTCGAAGAACTCGGCTGGCAAACCCTCGTGACCAACAGCGTGCGACCCGCCAGAAAACTGCTCTCAGAAAACCAGTTTGACCTGCTCATCCTGGACGAAACCACCTTGCCCGAAATGCAACTCGCCGACATATTATCTGAACGACCTGAAAAAATCCCCGTCTTCGTAATCGCCACGCAAGACGGCACACAACTCCAAACAGCGCCCGCATTAGACCCCGATGCCCTGCTCTCCTATCCTCTCATCCCTGCAGAATTGCAGGATGCCCTGACTCAAAAACGCACCCGACCCGACACCACCATCCTGGGACGCTCGGACGCCATGCAACAAATCCGGGAAAGCGTAGCCCAAATCGCGCCCACCCCCGTCAGCGTACTCATCACAGGAGAAAGCGGCTCCGGAAAAAATCTCATCGCCGAAGCCATCCACCGGCAAAGCGCGCGCAGCGACGAACCATTTCTCATCATCAACTGCGGCGCAATACCCGAAACCCTCCTCGAAAGCGAACTCTTCGGCCACGAAAGAGGCGCGTTTACCGACGCGCGCACGCAGCGGTCTGGCATCTTTGAAGCCGCCAACCGCGGCACCGTCTTCCTCGATGAAATCGGCGAAATGTCGCTCTCTGCACAGGTGCGCTTATTGCGTGTCCTCGACGCCAAAGAAGTCACCCGCCTGGGCAGCACCGCCCCAATAACCGTTGACGTCCGCGTCATAGCCGCCACCAATCGCAACCTGCAACAAGCCGTTGCCGAAGGCAAATTCAGGCAAGACCTCTACCAGCGCCTTCGCGTCATCGAAATCGAAATGCCCCCACTGCGCGCCCACCCTCAGGACATCCCCTTCATCGCACAAAACATCATCCAAAAACAAAGCGGCGAACTGCGCATGCCCCCTATTGAATTTGCGCCCGACGCAATGAACGCACTACAACAGTACCACTGGCCCGGCAATGTGCGGGAACTCATCAACCTCATCGAACGCCTCATGGTCCTGGCCAAAACCCGACACATATCCGCCCTGGACCTCGCGCAATACCTCGACACATCCCCGGTGACAGAACCATCTTATCTGCCCGTCCTCGCGGGCAAAACACCCGCAGAATCCGATCGCGACCTGCTCTACTGGGCAATACTCGAAGTCGCCAAAGACATCAAAGAACTCAAAGCCTATCTGATGCAAAGCATGCAAACATCGCCCCCGCCATCCCTACCCGTCCCCATCTATGACACACCCATAGAAGAAACGGAAATAGGATACACAGAAACAGAAACCCCCGCAGAAACCCAGGCACTCACGGAAAAGGACATACGCCCACTGCGAGACCTCGAACGCGAAGCCATCGCCAATGCCCTGAACATAACCGGCGGACACCGCGAACGCACCGCAAAACTCCTCGGCATGGCCGTACGCACGCTCTATCGGAAGATTGATCAATACGATTTATAGAATTTCTCGGAACCATCCAATAGGGTCGTGGGTCTAATCGTCGAAAATAGAAACTATATATCCAACAAAAAAGGAGTTCCCGTTATGAAACACCGCACCATCGCGCTATTGAGCCTCATCGCACTGCTATTGTCTGCCTATAACACGACGGGCGAAGCCGCAATCACAGCCGAAGAAAAACGAGCCATTGCCCAACTCAGAGCTTATAACACCGCCTTCAAAGCCATCGCACGAGAAGTCACCCCATCGGTCGTAACCATCAACGTCACCCTCAAAGCAGAGGACATGCCTCGCCGCCGCGGCTTCCCCTTCCCCTTTGAATTTGAAGAAAGGCCCAATCGAAGGCCAGACCGAAGACCACAACCCATGCCAGACCCACAAACCACGGGATCGGGCATCGTCATAACCACCGACGGCTACATACTCACCAACCACCACGTCGCGGGCGACGCCGAAAAACTCACCGTCACCTTTAGCGACAACCGCGAATACGACGCCGAACTCGTCGGCTCGGACCCGCGCACCGACATCGCCGTCATAAAAATTGACGCCACAGAACTAAAACCCGCCACCATTGGCAAATCAGACGCCGTTCAAATTGGCGAATGGGTACTCGCCGTAGGCGCGCCCCTCAACCTCAAATCCACCGTCACAGCCGGCATCGTGAGTGCCGTTGGTCGCGACATCGACATCATTCGCGACCAACAGGGCTTGAGCATCGAAGACTTCATCCAGACCGACGCCGCCATCAACCCCGGCAACTCGGGCGGCGCCCTCGTCAACCTCAACGGCGAAGTCATCGGCGTCAACACAGCCATAGCCACATCCAACCGATCCTTCATCGGCTATGGCTTTGCAGTACCCATTGACCTCGCCAAAAAAGTAATGGACGACATCGTCGAACACGGCAAAGTCAAACGCGGTTATATCGGCATTGGACTCGGTCCCGTAGATGCGGGCACAGCAGAGGCTTTTGGACTTGACCGCCCCAAAGGCGTACTCATCAACAGCGTCCTGCCCAACACCCCGGCCGCGAAAGCCAACCTGAAAGAAGGCGACATCGTCCTCTCCGTAGATGGTCAATCCGTCAATCGCCCCAATCAACTCCAGAGCCTGGTAGCTCGCAAACACCCGGGCGACACCGTGACACTCGCCGTGCGGCGCAACACCGAAAACTTGACCGCGCGCGTCACCCTGGGCGAACGCCTGCCCAACGAATTGACCAGTGCAGATGACGCGCCTGAAAAAGAACAAGAAAACGCATCCGTCTCAGAAATCGGCCTCACCGTCCACGACATCACCACAAAAATGATCGAAGAATACGCCCTCCCCGAAAACACCACAGGCGTGGTCGTCACCGACGTCTCGCGCGAAGCGCGCAACGCCGGCTTTTCCGAAGGCGACATCATCTATGGCGTGCGTCAAATTCCCTTTCAACAGGACATTAAAACAGTAAACGACTTTGAGATTGCCGTATCCAAACTCAAAAAGGGAAAAAACGCCGCGTTCTCAGTCATCACGCGCGATGGTGGCCGTCGTTTCTTATCCCTGAAAATCCCGGAGTAAGATAATGAACGAACCCAACGAAGCGCGGCTCATGATTGCCGCCAGCGAAACCGACGCCGACATGTACTATGCCACGCGCTTTCTCGCGCCCGACCCCTTCATCTTCTTTCAAATCGGCGCAAAAAAACACCTCCTCATGTCCGACCTGGAACGCGACCGCGCGCGCACACAAGCCCAGGTCGATCATGTACTCTCCTTATCGGAATATCAGGAAAAAGCAAAAAAAAACCACACCGACGAAGAACCCTCTCAAATCGATGCCTTACACGAAGTACTACAAGAAAAAAATATCACCCACCTGAACGTCCCCCGCGCCTTTTCCATTGCCACGGCAGACGATTTGCGCGAACGCGGCTACAAAGTGGAATTTCCAGAAGGCGCGTATTGGCCCGAGCGAGAAATCAAAACCCCTGATGAAATCGAACACATCCGCGAAATCCAACAACACACCGAAATGGCAATGGACGCCGCCATAACCCTCATCCGCAACTCGGAAATTCGCGGCGACCGCCTCTACCACAACGGCGAACCCCTCACATCGGAAACCGTCAAACGCGAAATAAAATTTCTCCTCCTCGAACGCGACTGCACAGCCGGTCACACCATCGTTGCCGGTGGCGATCAAGCCTGTGACCCTCACAACGAAGGCACCGGACCACTACACGCGCACCAATCCATCATCATCGACATCTTCCCCCGCTCAAATATCACAGGCTATTTCGCCGACCTCACCCGCACCGTCGTCAAAGGCAAACCCTCTGCCGACCTCCAGAACATCTACGACGCAGTCCTCGCAGGACAAAACCTCGTCCTCGACAGCATCCGCGCAGACGCAGACGGCCAGGCCATCCACCGGGCACTCACAGAACTATTTGAAAACCGCAACTTTGAAACCGGCAACATAGACGGCCGCATGCAGGGATTCTTCCACGGCACCGGCCACGGCCTGGGCCTTGAAATCCACGAACCCCCGCGCATTGGCAAAACCCCGGGAACCCTCTGCGCCGGACACATCGTCACCGTTGAACCGGGCCTCTATTATCCCGGTCGAGGCGCCGTACGCATCGAAGACCTCGCCGTCGTCACCGAAGACGGACTCGAAAACCTGACCACCTATCCGAAATTTCTCGAGGTATAATCACGCCCTCGGATGAAACGTCCGGTGCACCTCCTTCAAATACTCCCGATCGACATGCGTATAAATCTGCGTCGTCGAAATATCCGCATGCCCCAGCATCTCTTGCACCGCCCGCAAATCTGCGCCCCCCTCCAGCAAATGCGTTGCAAAAGAATGCCGCAGCGTATGCGGACTCACCTTCTTCTCCAAACCCGCCAGCACCACATATTGCCGCAACAACTTCCACACCCCCATCCGCGACAACTTATCGCCGCGAAAATTCAAAAATACCTCGGACCCCGTACGCGGCTTAACCAACTCTGGCCGCACCGCGTGCAAATACTCAGTCACCCAATCAATACCCTCTGACCCAATCGGCACCACCCGCTCGCGCCCGCCCTTGCCCAGCACCCGAACCACCTCCACATCAAAAAGCAAATCCGTCAGCGACAACCCGATCAACTCCGACACCCGCAACCCCGCCCCATAAAGCATCTCTATAAGCGCGCGATCGCGCAACCCCAGCGACGTCTCCACATCCGGCGTCAGCATCAACCGCTCAACCTCGTAAATATTCAGCACCGACGGCAATTTCCGCCCCAATCTCGGCGGCTTCAAATGCTCCGTCGGATCCCGGCGCGCCAGACCTTCCCCCATCAAAAACCTGTGAAACATCCGCACCGCCGTCAAATTGCGCGCCACACTCGACGCCTCCAGCCCCATCTCCGAAAGCAAATTCAACAGCGCGGACACCTCCGCCTGAGAAATCGCATCGGGCGCATTGATCCCCAAATCCGTCAACAGCGTCAAATACCTGCTCAAATCCCGTTGATATGCACTCACCGTATTATCCGACAACCCGCGCTCCAGCGTCACAGAATCGAGAAACCGCTG
>JAGWBW010000092.1:0-3532 GCA_021295695.1 Candidatus Latescibacterota bacterium | reverse complement strand
CTTCAACCCCTCACAAATCACCTCCGCCAACCGCATCCCCACCCCATCGACCTCTGCCACCTCTTCGACCCTTGCCTCTCGGATCCGCTTCACCGAACCGAAATGCTTCAACAGCGCAACGCGCCGCGACGGACCAACCCCGGGAATCTCATCCAACTCCGACGTCAGCGTCCGCTTCTGGCGCAACTTGCGGTGATACGCAATCGCAAAACGGTGCGACTCATCGCGCAACATCTGCAACAGCTTCAACGACGACGACGACTTTGGAATATTCTGCGGCTCGGACAAACCCGGCACAAACACCTCCTCCAGCCGCTTTGCCAGCCCAATCACCGCCTGATCTTCAATCCCCAAACCCCGCAGCGCCTCAACCACGCTCGAAAGCTGTCCCTTGCCCCCATCGACCAGCAGCAAATCGGGAAACGACTTCCCCTCCTCCATCAACCGCTTAAACCGCCGCGTCACCACCTGCTGCATCATCGCAAAATCATTGGGACCCTCCAACCCCGTAATTTTAAACTGCCGGTACTCGCGCTTTCGCGCCCTGCCATCCACAAAACACACCAGCGACGCCACCGGATCCGACCCCTGAATATTTGAAATATCCACCGCCTCGATCCACCGCGGCGGCTTCTCCAGATGCAAATCGCGCTGAAGAGCCTGCACCACTGCCGGCGCTTGCGCCCTGCGATTCTCGCGCTTCAACCGCCGCTCCATCAACAACAGCCGCGCATTATTCTCCGCCATTTTCATCAACTGAAACTTATCCCCCCGCTGGGGCACGCGCATCTCAACCCCGCCCTCTGAACGCACGGTAAGCCAATCGAGCACCGTCTCCCGATCCTCGATATCACACGGCAGGCACACCTCTCGCGGCACAAATGTAGCCGTTGCGTAAAACAACTGCACAAATGCCGAAACCACCTCCTCTTCAGACGCATCGAGCACCCCCCCGATAAAATAATTCTGCCGCCCAATCAACCGCCCATCGCGCACCTCCATCACCACCCCGCAAGCCTCGTCATCTTCCCGCGCAATCGCAATCGCATCCCAATCCGTCAAATCATTGGACACCACCTTTTGCCGGCTCGCGGCCTGTTCCAACGCCCGAATGCGATCCCGATAAATCGCCGCCTCCTCGTACCTCAGCGCCTCTGCCGCCCGCTTCATCCGCTCTTTAAGCGTCACCATAACCTGCGTGTGTCGCCCCGTCAAAAACAACACCGCCTCATCCACAATTTTTTGATACGCCCCTGCCACAATCAACCCCTCGCACGGCCCGTCGCACCGCTTGATCTCATAATCCAGACACAGCCGCACATTGGACTTTGGCAAATCGTAATCACAACTCCGAATCCGAAACAACCGGTGCATCGTCTCTATCATGCGCCGCATCGCCTTCACATCCGTATAAGGACCCAAATAGCGCGACCCATCCTTCACCACATCGCGCGTCACCACAATGCGGGGAAACGCCTCTTTTGTAATGCGGATATACGGATACTTCTTGTCGTCCTTCAAACTGATATTGTAGCGCGGCTTGTGCGTCTTGATCAAATTCGCTTCTAAAATTAAAGCCTCCAACTCCGTATCCGTAACAATATATTCCAAATCGCGCACATTGCGAACCAGCGCCCGGAACTGCCGCCGCCCATCATTGGCATTGGGACGAAAATACTGCTGCACCCGGCTGCGCAACACCTTTGCCTTGCCGATATAAATAATCTGCCCCTCATCGCCCCTCATAATGTACACACCAGGCTCTCTGGGCATCAATGCAACAATACTGTCGATATGCTCGCTCATATTGTAACTCTCCTACAACGCCACAATCTCCACATCCATCGCATTCAAATCCAAAATCCCCACCGTCTCTCTCCCCGTTGTCCAGCCGCACGCCTCCCCCGGATTAATCACCAGCGTATCCCCTCTGCGAACATCAATCTCATGCGTATGCCCATAAAAAATCACATCATAAGCACCGCTATCCACCAGCGCATCCACCTCATCAGGCTCGTGCAACATCAAAATGCGCTTGCCCTCCCATTCGTGTACATAAGGCGGGCGGTGAATCGGTCCCAGGTCCTCAAAAAGCGCCCGCAAACCGAACTTCTCCCCATCATTATTCCCAAAAACCCCCACAAAAGGCACCGTCAAATCCCCCATCCAGCGCGCATTAAACGGCGCGATATAATCGCCCCCGTGCAGCACCAGCCCCACATCCCGCGCATTAAAAAGCTCAACCGCTTTCTCAATCGCGTGTTTATTATCATGTGTATCCGTAATTTAGACTCCTGTTATGAGATTAATTTTCTGAGATAACTCAACTTTCACATTATATGCATTAAATTTCCCAAAAAAAACAAAAAATCGTATCTTTAAGAGATTAAATGAAGCGGTACAGTTCTAAAAAATACATGAGGAATGTGCATAATTCATTTGTTGCAGTACAGCGAAGTATAAAGTTTTTTCATGCCTTCGGCGACCTACTTTTTTTCAACAGCAAAAAAAAGTAGGCAAAAAATGCCGCTCTCAAACGCCGAGGGGCTGGCACAGCGCAAATCGTTTGTGAAGGTTGTACGCCTGAAGGTGGCCTTCAAATTACAATCCCATAAAAATGTCTGCTGCGAGACGGACTTGCGCGCTGTGCCCGATGGCCCATTTGATTTATGTGTTAAATACAGGAGCAGACCCCTTATGCCCATACTAAAAATCGGCCTTCCCTCGGGAAGCCTTCAAGAATCCACGCTCAATTTATTTGCCAAAGCCGGTTATCGCATCCACGCCAGCCACCGGTCCTATACGCCCGTCATTGACGACCCCGAACTCGAGGGCCTGTTTCTGCGCGCCCAGGAAATCGCGCACTACGTCGAACGCGGCGTCCTCGACATTGGACTCACCGGCATTGACTGGATCCGAGAAAACGAAGCCGACATCATCGAAATCGCCGAATTTGCCTATAGCAAAACCTCATCGCAACCCGCGCGCTGGATCATCGCAGTACCCGAAGACTCGGACATCCAGACCGTACAGGACCTGCAGGGCAAGCGCATCGCCACCGAACTCGTCACAGCCACGCGCAACCACCTCAAAAACCACGGCATAAACGCCGAAGTCGAATACTCCTGGGGATCCACCGAAGCCAAAGTTCGCGTACCCGGCCTCGTCGATGCCATCGCCGAACTCACCGAAACCGGATCCTCTCTGCGCGCCAACAACCTGCGCGTCATAGACACCATGTTTGAAACCACCCCCAGACTCATCGCCAACAAAAATGCCTATAACGATGCGTGGAAACGCGAAAAAGCGCAACACATCGCCACCTTGCTCATCGGCGCATTCAACGCCGAAGACAAAGTCGGCCTCAAAATGAACGTACGCCGCGCAAACCTCGATCAAATCGTCAAAAACTTACCCGCGCTCAACAACCCCACCATCGCCAACTTACTCGACGAAAACTGGGTTGCAATCGAAGTCATCGTCGATGAGCGCGTCGTGCGCGACCTCATCCCAAAACTCAAAAAAGCAGGTG
>JAGWBW010000372.1:1668-3301 GCA_021295695.1 Candidatus Latescibacterota bacterium | reverse complement strand
ACGTCGATCTGCTCTTGCTCAATTCGCGCCGCATATCCGGTCTCGTACGTGACAAATTCGATAATCCAATTGCCAATGCAGTCGTGGTGATTTCAGATGATTCTTTAGAAGACCAGCGATTATCTCCCCAGGTCGTGACCACAGATGCCAATGGGAAATTTGAAGGCTGGCAGGTTGCGGGACCGAAGGCTACTTTTGAAGCAGCAGCAGAAGGATACACACAAACCGCGCGGGAAGTTGAAAATGCCATTGAAAAACAAGTAGTGATTAGTCTCAAAACAGGAACAATGTTTCGCGGTCGCGTTGTGGATGAGTTGGGCAAACCCATTGCCTGGGCGCGCGTTGGTCCTGGACCACCGCCGGATCCTGAAAAGAAAGTATATACATTGCCCGCATTGCCCTTCCAGCGCAATACTTATACGGATGCGTCGGGTTTGTTCACTCTAAATGACGTAGCAGGTGGTCACATCTGGGTGAATCATCCCGAGACCAGAATGGTGAGTCAAGAGGTTATACCTGCCGATGATGTAATAGATATCCGCGTAGAGCGTTTGCGTTTGTATTCTGTTTCAGGTGTGGTATCGCTAACTGGTGTGCCCATAGAAAGGCTCGCAGTCCGGACTGTTGCCCAATTTTCTGGAGCAGAATCCAGAGTCAAAATAAGTCGCCCTGACGCTAATGGCGTATATCGTCAGGAGGGTCTGGAGCCAGGAAAATATCATATTTCCGTGAGCGCCCCCGATATAGTGAAAAGAGAGGGGCGCACGATCGTAATACGTCGCACTATTCAACCTCGCACGCTGGTGATTGAAGACAGTGATATAACGCTGAACTTTGAACCCCTGGGCGATGCGCGAATCACCGGTGTTGCGACTTATAAAGGGCAACCTGTTTCAGAGGTTTATGTAAGCAGCCGCGTTTTGGCCGATGATCCCAGGAAATCTGTCTCAGTAAGCAGTATCCAAACAAACAAAGAGGGGCAGTTTGAATTTCGTGACCTACCTCAGGCGCAGATTAAAATTCGTTTTTTTAGTAGTCCGAGTTCAAGAAAGCGCTGGAGCAGGGTCGATACTATTGATCTCACGGATAAAAAAGAATTGAGTTATCAGGCAGAATTGGATATGGAAGTGAGCGTGGGAGATATGGCACCTGAATTTGAAGCCAAACAGTTGGGTGGTTCAACCTTTCGACTCGCAGATTACCGGGGCAAAAAAGCCGTTTTAATTAATTTTTGGGCAACATGGTGTGATCCGTGTGTCGATGAAATTCCGACAATCAAAAGGGTTGCCGAAACCTATCGCAATCAGGGATTGGAAGTCGTGGGCGTGAGTTTGGACCGTTATGGAAAGGCATTACAAGATTTTGTAAAAAAGGAAAAACTGAGCTATGTTCAGACATTTGACAAAGAAAAAGCACAGGCGATTACAAAATCCTACGGTGTATGGGGCTTCCCATCGGTATTTCTGATAGATAAAAATGGCGTCATCAACGCGATGAAGCTGCGCGGAAGTCGCACAGAAACGGCTGTGAAGGCGTTATTGGCCACTGGCACTACAGACGGCTGATAACCTCATTATGGTGCTAATGATCATTTGAAGGGAATAACAATGCGAGTTGCAATTCATATCGGATT
>JAGWBW010000372.1:0-1629 GCA_021295695.1 Candidatus Latescibacterota bacterium | reverse complement strand
GTGGCAGTAGAGCAAGTTGGACAGGTGGGGCGCACGAAAAGCGTCAAGGCGTTCGAGGAGATTATCTCCAAAGAGAAAGATTACGCACCTGCATATAATGAATTGGCCAAACTACATCTGCTGGACCACAGCGTAAATGGCCGACAGCGCGCAATGCGAATGATACAGCAGGCAATCGCGACTGCTCCCTACAATGTTGAGTATCGGTTAACACGCGGAAAGATTTTGTGGCATCAAGGCTTTCGGTCACGGGCATTGAACCAATTCAAGGATGTGATCGAAAAGCATCCCAACAATACGGATGTCCTCAATGGTCTGGGGATGTTCTGGGTGTATGAGTTTCTAAGAATAAAAGATAATACCCAAACCCGAGATTTCAGGGGATTTGCTCAGGAAGCCAAACAAGAAGCTATTCAGGTCCTGAGAAAAAGCATCCAATTGGATGGAACCAATCAGACACCTTATTATTTGTTGGGCATACTCTACTTTGAAGATAAATACTGGGATGCCTTCCATGCCCTGATGCAAGCCCTGCGCACGCAACATCCAGATGACAAAAATGCGCTCTTGTTCTGTGGGCTTGCCGCTTATCAGATTGGCGAATTCGATGAATCGCATGGATACTATCAACGCGCCCTTGACTTGATGAGTGTTGAAGAGCGCGAATTGCTGGACTCTATCGACCTGCTTGTGCCCGGAGAAGGTCATGCATCCCGCAATACGACGCAGACAATTGATGAGTTATTGAAAAGGGAGATGTTTTGGAAGCGCCAGGACCCGCTCTATTTGTCAAAATTTAACGAAAGAAAAATGGCACACTTTGGTCGCATGGCTTATGCAAATTTGCGGTTCAGGCGATTTTCAGATGATGTCGAGGGTTGGCAGACGGATATGGGGAAAACCTATATCAAATTTGGAAGATATAGAAGAAGAAGAACCTTTTTCTTTTCTGTAGGGGGGGACCCGTATAGGGCATTTTATAGAATGATGGAAACCTGGTATTACGAAACATTTAAGATCGAATATTGCGGGAATGGTGCCGATCGCTGGAGCTTCTGTGGTGGTTTTGAGGTAGGACAAGTTGGTACCCGTAATCACCTGGTCACACCTTTCGGAAAACACCCCAACGCTTTATCGATCCCTACTTAGAGCGCAAATATACCCTCCCCTATCAGATCGCCACCTTTGAAGAACAAAACAGGATGCGCGTCGAACTCAGCTATATGATTCCCAAAAACCAATTAACAAAAAACCCGAAAACGGGCAAAGTAAGTTTTTGGGATGGCGTCTTCTTCTTTGATGAGCAGTGGAGCGATATGTATAACTATCGCAAGTTCAAGACCCTCACTTTTCCGAAGCCGCAGCCAGCACAAAACACCGCAGCAAAACATCGCAACGATCACCTGCTGATCTCGCGCACGGTACCTGTACGCCAGAGCAGCTATCATTTTTCAATAGAATTTATGGATCAAACATCCGGTCTAATTGGTGTGGCACGCGATGAGAAACCCTTTGTATATGGTCAGGGGACCTTTCGTCTGAGCGATCTGCTGGTCGGCAGCGATATTCAAGCGCGAAAAGCATTGCCAGAAAGCCGTGACGATCTGATCATCACACCCAATCCAGTCC
>JAGWBW010000371.1 GCA_021295695.1 Candidatus Latescibacterota bacterium | reverse complement strand
TTGCGCAGGTTGAGCCAGACTTTGAAATTATCCAGCCATCCATCATTTACGATACGTCTTTCCCACTCCTGCGGCCTTCTCATAGAATAGATATGAGCGACCGCATATTTTACACTGGTTTCCAGGGGGCCACCTGTATAATTTTTAAAGGCATCTGTAACATAGTGATGGTCTGTTACGTGTCTGCGAAAAATAAAGCGGATCTTGCGGTCAGGCTGTTGCTTCTGCGCATCCATAATGCCTTGACCGTAGGTGTTGAAGATAAAGTTTTCGATCTTTCGCCAGCCGTGACGCCAATCCCCGCAATTTGCGGGTAGGTCAGCAATGCCTGGCGCACGCTCTTTCGCATATAATCAACGGTGACGGGGTTGGTCTGATCCTGCGTTATGCCGTGTTTTCCGGTCGCGCCAAAAGTGAAGACGTTCCAGTGAAACAGATAAATTTCAATCCCGCGATCCTCCGCGTATTGGAATACCCGTTGCCAGTGCGCGATTTTTTCTTCGATGGAGATCTTTTTCACCAGCTTCAAGGTGCCCAGCTGGTCAAAATCCACATCCTGCCACTTGTTTTTATTGTGCGGATAAATATCCACGCCGATGCGATAAACATCGTCCAGCGCCACCTCGGGATACTCCTCCAGTTGAATGATGGATGGATATGGATGGGTTGTCCACAGGCTCAGCACATTGTAGCGATAGCGCGCGAGGTCGTCGAGATAGGCTTGCCAGAATTCAAAGTCCCAGACCGTTTCAATATTGTTCTGTGCTGAATCGCCCGTGTCGTCGTAGGACGGGGTGCGCGCATCCAATGGAATATTAAATTTGATCCCGCGCTTCTTCACAAAGGGCGCGCGTTCCTGATCCTCAATCGGCAGACCGAGGCGCAATAGGTCGGCTACTTCGAGACCGCCATACATTGCGCCGGTTGCATCCGTACCAATAATCTCTATCGAGGTCGGTTCAATAGACCGAATTTGAAACGCTTCGGGTAACGCCTCATCCGGCTTAATGATTAACGAAACCTTTAGATTTTTCCGCTCCGTCTCTTTTAATGCACCTTCCAGTTCTTGCGCCGCGAACACCAACTGCGGGATATTTACATCGTATTCGACCGAAGCCGCGAGGCGACCCGGCAGGAGAATGACCAAAACGGATAATAAATAGAGAAATGGATGAAGTCTCTTTTTCATTATCACAATCCTCCAATCCTCAAAATAGACATCAACTCGTCTTCAATTCATCAATATTATCCCGCAATTTTTGGAACGCTTCGAGAATGAGGTCCATGTTTTCCCGCGGTCCGAGAAGAATGCGGTGCGTGAGATCAAGGGCTTCGGTTTCGTGAATGCGCTCGGCTTCGGGACAATAGACTTTGGTGTAGTCGATGGGATCAGCCTGGTACAACGGGCAGCGGATTGGACAGCCTGTTTCGCCCCATTTGCCGCTGGCAAACATGCTAAATTGATAGAGGGGCTTTGTCGGGCCAATGCCACAGGGCACGCCTTCTGCCTGGAGCGCTTTGCGGAATTGGTCGCGGTGGATGCCTTCAAATTCTTCGGAGACAAATTTGAAGTGCCAGCGATAGGGGTTCCAGCGGGTGACGCGCTCGTCAATGTCGAGACCAGTGAGTCCGGGAATAGATTCCATTCCTTTGTGGAGATACTTGAGATTTTCCCACCGGATTTCTGCTTGTTCTTCGAGGCGGGTGAGTGCGATCAGGCCGATGGCCGCCTCAAATTCGCCCAGTCTTAAGGTTGTGGCAGGCCAGGTGAAGTTCAGACTTTCTTCGCCTCTGTCTCGGCCCGCGTGATGATACCGAAAGGCTTTTTCGTACAGGCTTTCGTCTTTGGTCATCACCACGCCGCCTTCGCCTATGGCGAGTACCTTGCCGGGCATGCAGGAGTGAGATCCCACGCCTTTGCCTCTCCATTGCCCGCCGTGCGCATGAGAACAGTCACTGACCAGGCCGATGTTGTGTTTGCGGCAGATGTCACCTAAAGCATCTGTATCGCAGGGCATGCCGCCCATATCTACGGCAACCACTGCCCGGGTGCGCGGCGTGATGAGGGCTTCTACGCTTTTGGGATCGATGGTGTAGTTGCGCGGGTCGATGTCGGCAAAGATGGGAATGCCATTGCAAATCATGACGCAGGAAGCAGACGCAATATAAGTTGACGCAGGGACAATGACTTCACAGCCAGCTTCGACGCCGAGGGCGCGCAAGCAGGTTTCGAGTGCTGTGGTGCCTGTGGAGACGGCAAGGGCGTATTTGCTGTCGTGAAATTCTGCAAAGGCCCGTTCAAATGCGTAGAGTTTGCTGTCGCCATGGTTGTAATAGTCAAAGCCACTGCGCCCCCATTTGT
>JAGWBW010000007.1:73782-99911 GCA_021295695.1 Candidatus Latescibacterota bacterium | reverse complement strand
TTTAGCAGATGAGTAAGACGACAGATGATGGTCTCAAAGAACGTCCCAATATTCTGATTATTTTCACCGATGATCAGGGGTATTCGGATCTTGGCTGTTTTGGAAACAAAAAGAACAAGACGCCGCGACTGGATCAACTGGCGAAGGAGGGTACGCGCTTCACCAGCTTTTACGCCCAGCCGGTGTGCGGTCCGTCGCGTTCGGCATTGCTCACTGGTCGCTATCCGGTCCGCAGTAAGGGCTGGGGAATGCCTGCCAGTGAGATTACTTTTGCCGAGTTGATGAAACCCGCAGGATATCAGACGGTTTGTATCGGTAAGTGGGATGTCTCGAACAGGAAGGAAATTATCGAGCGCATGCCGAATGCGCAGGGTTTTGATTATTATTATGGTACTCTTGGCGCAAACGACAATGGGTTTATAAAGTTTCACGAGAATAACAGAGCGGTTGGTGAAACGGAAGATATGAGCTGTACGATTCGTCGGTACACCGATAAAGCGATTGATTTCTTGGAGAACAACCGCGATCCGAACAAGCCGTTTGTGCTCTATCTGGCGCATACGATGTTGCACACGATCATCGATGCATCTCCTGAGTTTAAGGGAAAATCGGCTGGCGGGCTATATGGGGATGTGGTTGAAGAGTTGGACCATGAGACCGGGCGTTTGCTCGACAAGCTGGACGCGCTGGGGCTGCGCGATAACACACTGGTGATCTATACTACGGATAACGGACCGTGGTGCCAGTCCAAATACTATGAAAACAAGAAAGGCCATCCAGAGGGAGCTATCTTTTGGGGCGATTCCGGTCCGTTGCGCGCCGGTAAGGGATCAGCTTATGAAGCCGGATCTCGTGTGCCATGTATTGTTCGCTGGCCGGGTAAAGTCCCGGCTGGGCGCACCTCGGATGCGCTCTGGGCCACGATTGATTTAATGCCGACTTTTACCGCACTATCAGGTGTCAAACCGCCAACAGATCGCGTGATTGACGGCATTGATCAAACCGCATTGCTTTTGGGACAGGCTGAAGAAGGCCGAGAAACCTTTATCTATGATCAGGTGGGAGATGGCGATGCCAATATGGGCGTCGGTATTAGAAAGGGAAACTGGAAATTGCTGCTCCCTGGGCGCAAACCTGAACAAGACCATCGCTTTCTGATGGATTTCGGTACAAATGGTCTGGAGTTATACGATCTGGATAGCGATATTGGCGAAAAGAACAACGTCGCAGACGATTATTCTGAAGTTGTGAAAGAACTCCGTGAAACCTTAGACAGTTTTAAAAAAGGTGTAGAGGAATGATGAAAAGGTCGTTTCTGACATATAAGTTCGTGAAAGTTAGGATACCCTTGTAGATGGCACAACCGCCAGGAAGGAGTAGCGGATGGGTGCGTTTTATATACCCGAAGATGCAGAGGCGCAGCTTGAAGAGCGCGGTTATTTTGTGGTTCGAAATCTGATTTCAGCCCGAGCCGTTGAGGCGGTGCGAAGCGAGCTTGAGCGGGTCATTGCAGAAAAGCCAGAAGGATTCAGATTGACCACTGATCGCGCAGATGATACAGGTGTTGACGGTGATGCGGCGGTATGGGCTGTGGGCGATCGGGACCTTCATAGCCGGGTGCTTTGGGAGGAGTGGCTGACGGCAGAGAATGTGATTGCAATGAACCGACGCTTTCTGGGTGAAAATGTTCGCGTTCAGGGCACGCGTTTTTTTACGAAGCAGGCTCGAATCGGCGAATCTGTGCCCTGGCATCAGGACATTTGGTTGTGGGAGCGCGATGCGTCACATGGCATCAGGCCACACAAGCGAGAACATTTTAATTGTTGGGTGGCTCTGGAGGCTGTCGATCTGGAGAATGGATGTCTGCACGTTATGCCCGGTAGCCACAAAGGCGACGTGATCGAACACGTCCAGTATGATGGGTTGCACCCAGAGATTCCGCGTGAGTTGGTGGCTGATAATACACCGGAGCCTGTGCCCTTAGGACCGGGCGATGCGGTGGTCTGGCATTCTCACATGTGGCATATGAGTCCCCCGAATCCGAGCGATCGCACGCGATGGGGCGGTGTTATGATCACGTTTCGCGAAGAGATGGCTGAAAAGGCGAATCAGGCCGATCGGGGAATGCTCATCCGCAATGGGATGGCGTGTTCTTATCCAGGACCGATTCACAGATAAAGCTGGAGTGAACCATGTCAAAAAAGAATCCGAACATCATCCTCATAAATTGCGACGATCTGGGCTACGCCGATATCGGGTGTTATGGATCAACGCTCAATAAGACACCGGCACTCGACCGGTTGGCCGAACAAGGCATGCGTTTTACCGATTTCTACGCTGCTGCGCCGGTATGCACACCCTCAAGAGCCGCTATGCTGGCAGGATCATATCCTCGAAGGCTTAACATGCATGCTTTCGACATTCGAAAAATCGATGGCTCAGGAGAGATTCTCGAACATCGGGGGGTGTTGTTTCCAGGACAGGCCGAGGGGTTGAACCCCCAGGAGAAGACGATTGCGTCGGTGTTGAAGGAGGGTGGGTACACAACAAAAATGATCGGAAAGTGGCATGTGGGAGACCAGCCTGAGTTTTTACCTGCGCATTATGGTTTTGATTCCTGGTTTGGGATCCCGTATAGCAACGACATGGGGCTTCAAACTCGGAGCCTTGAAAAAGCCTGGGCGCAACATATCAAGGCTCCCCTGCCTCTCGTGCGGGACAGCGTGGTGGTACAAGAACAGCCCGATCAGACCTCAGTTACGGAAAGATACACCGAGGAGGCTGTGACGTTTATCAGGGAGAACGCTGATCGTCCGTTTTTTCTTTATTTCGCGCATACCTATGTACACAACCCATTGTTCGTACCGGAAGTCTTCGAAAGACAGTCAGAGAATGGTGTCCTCGGTGCAGCAGTCGCGCATATCGACTGGAGTTTGGCGATGCTCGAATACGAGCTCGAACGGTGCGGATTGACGGACGATACCCTCATTATTTTTACGTCCGATAATGGTGGCGCGAGGAAGAGCGTTAATACACCCTTGCGGGGATTCAAGGGATCGACCTGGGAAGGCGGTCAGCGGGTGAACTGCATTATGAAATGGCCTGCACGCATTCCGGCAGGAACAACCTGTGGCGAGATCAGCACCATGATGGATTTTCTGCCGACATTCGCTGACATCACTGGAGCCGATATTGAAGATGGCGTCATTCGAGATGGTCATACGATGCTGGGGCTCATGACGCAGGAAACTGGCGCATCATCTGGATACGGAGAATTCCTCTATTTTAAAGAGGGCAATCTTGATGCGATACGGAGTGGCGACTATAAGCTGCATCTCCATCTCAAGGAGTTGTACGATTTGGATACCGACATTGGGGAGACAGACAATAAGTACGACGAACTTCCTGATGTGGTTCAGAAGCTCTTATATATGGCGGAAGTAGCCCGCGTGGATTTAGGAGACGACATCACGGGCGTTACCGGTGCAAACCAACGTCCCTGTGGTTGGGTGGAAAATCCTAAGCCACTCACGACGTACGATCCCAACCATCCCTATATCGTCGCGTTGTACGATATACCGGGATAAATGGAAAATATCTACGAATAGGAAATCTATAGCTTTTTTAACCCTTAAACCAACTGAGTTGATTATGTCAAAACACTTAAATCTAGATGAGCGGCTGCGCGTCCCCTACTCCATCGGTACGGGCATTCCCAAAGGTGGCGATGCAGAGATTGAGGGGTATGTGCGATCGCTGCGAACCCAGGGTTTCTGCGTCATTGAGCGGGTGATTCCCAAAGATCAGGTTGACGCGGTGCGCGAGAGTGTGCATCGGGGTCGCGAGCTGTTGCAACAGGACCGCGAGGCGGAGCGCCGCAAGCGCATAGAGATAGAGCGTCAGAGAGACCCCGATGCCGAGATCGATGACAGCCCTGAGCGCTTCGAAAGATGGCGCCAGGACCCGGTGCGGCCACCGATGGCACCGCACGCAGAGTTGTGCGATATCGCGCGGTGCGAGACCTTCGCCGAGTACCTCGCGGAGCCTCGCGTACTGCGGGTTGCCAGAGCCGTGCTCGATACGCACATCCGTATTTTGCAGACGGAGGTCAGCAAGTCGTCGCAACCGGCGAAGAAACCGCTATCCGAGCAGCAGCTTAAGCACCGCGGTTGGCATTCTGACTGGCCACACGATCTGAGCGCGTATGGGCCAAATAGCGAACATCCATGGAAGCACTGCGGCGCAGTCGCCCAGCCCTTTCCCGACGTCTGCATGGCACTATCCACGGTCTGGTACCTCGGTCCAGAAGACGTGACCCCGTTCAACGGCGGCACGTGGATCGTGCCGGGGTCGCACAAAGACCCGCGTAACCCGCGAGGTCCCGATGACGGCATCGACGCGCGTGCGCCAATTCCAGGAGAATTTCAGGTCTCTGCCCCGGCGGGCTCGGTTTTTATGCAGGACACAAGGTGCTGGCACTCGACCGGGCTTAACCAGAGCGAACACGAGCGCACGGCGGTGGTGTGCCGATATGCGCCATGGTGGCTGTCTGGAAATGAGTTTGGCAACTTGCACTCGGGCGGCCACACACTAAGGACCTACGTGCCGCGAGAGGTTTTTGCCAAGTTCTCCCCAGAGCTGAAGCTGCTGTATCGGCACATTGCCGAGGGCGAGGAGGATGTGCTACAGCCCGAGAACCAGCACAAGTCGTTGCGCGCCAGGTTTATCGATCAACCGGAACTGCGCCATCCGGACCGCATCGGCGACAACAGCCACATTGCCGCCGGGGACATGAGCGTTGAGGAATGGGAACGCAGCCGCGTCCAAAACGAGCATTGAGCTTTCTAAATGAAGATAAATCCGTTCACCGTTCAGGATATTTTGCTTCATTACAGTGCCAACAGGAGAAAGGATATGAGCCATACATACCGGGTCGGCGTGATCGGTTTTGCACATATGCATGTCAACAATGTGGCCGCGTTGTTTGCACAACACTCGCAGGTTGACATAGTGGCCTGCGCCGATACCGTGCCGACGATTCCCGAGTTGCGCGACGCGCCGTACACTCGTGGGTGGAACATGAAAAACGCGCTGAACGCGATAGGGATTCCGAAAGCGTACGAAGATTATAGGGAGATGTTGGCGAAGGAAGCGCTCGACATCGCAATCTGCACGACCGAAAATGCGCGCCACCCGGAAGTGGTGGCCGCCTGCGCGCAGGCGAATGCTCATGTATGCGTAGAGAAACCGATGGCAATGTCGATGTCTGATGCGTTGCAGATGGCCCGCGCTTGCGAAGCCGCAGGGGTGACAATGGCGGTGAATTGGCCGATTACGTGGCGTCCTGCCGCGAGAAAGGCCAAAGAGCTGATTGATCAAGGCGTGATCGGCCGCGTAATCGAAGTCCGTTGGCGGGGTGGTCATCGCGGACCGCTTGGGGCAGGTGTTAGTCATGCGGGCGTGAGCGGAGGTGCGGAAGCGATGACCGAACGGGAGCTGGGTGCTACCTGGTGGCATCGCGCGTCGGATGGCGGGGGTGCGATGCTGGACTTCTGTTCCTATGGAGCCCTTGTCGCACGATGGTATATCGGTGAACCTGGCGTGTCAGCAATCGGAATGCGAGCGAACTTGAATAGCCCGTGGGGTGACGCAGACGACAACGGCGTGATGATCGTCCGGTTCTCGCGTGCAATGGGCGTGTTTGAGGGAACCTGGACTACCAGACATCAGGGAGTACCGAATGGTCCGATCGTATATGGGACGAAAGGCACGTTGGTGGCAGGGGGTGGTAGGGGCAAGCCAACTGTCCAGGTAGAGGCCGGTGAGAGTGCCACCTATTCGTGCGAGAGGCTGCCTCAGGGCCGGCGTCAGATATCCGAGGAATTAATTCACCATCTGGACACGGGTGAGCCTCTGCATGAAACGCTGCAGGTAGGCATAAATCTCGATGCAACGGCCATTGTGGATGCTGGAATCCGTTCTGCTGATAGCGGGAACCTGGAGCCTGTGAACGGCCCGAATTGGGCAATCGGATAGTAGGGTGAAAGGAGATTGTGTGCAAAATTATGACGATTTTTTGATGGATGTCTATGAGTCCAGGGAAAAGATGGTTGCTGATCGTCACCGCCCGCGATACCATTTTTTGCCGCCAGAAGGTCGATGGAACGACATAAATGGCGCGATTTACTGGAAGGGACGATACCATATCGGGTATTTGCAAAAAATTGCAAATGGACCCGGTGAGAGGGATTTTTCCAGTTGGCAGCACATTTCGAGCCGGGATCTTCTTCACTGGACCTACCACAAAGCATCTCTGCGAGAGCCGCTTGAAGGCAAAAAGGGAGATTATTTTAACAGTGGTGATGCGATGGAAGGATGTGAAATCCCGACGATTATCACCAATATGCCGCGCAAAGGGATATGCATTTACCAGTGTTACGATGATCGGCTCGACCATTGGGTTCCGCTTGATGAGAATCCAGTTATTCCCATCGATGCAGGCTGGAATCGCGTGACAGACACACTGGAGCCAGACGCTCCCTATCCGGAGTGTGTGATCTTTGATCCGAGTGGTTGGAAAGAAGGGGATACTTATTACGCTCTTATCGGGAACAAGAACCACCGGCCCGGGTATGAAGGGGATTGCACAAGTCTGTTCAAGTCGAAGGATTTGAAAAATTGGGAGTACGTTGGACCTTTCTACAAATCGGATCGAAAGTGGACGGAGGAGGTCGAGGACTGCGCTTGTTCGGATTTCTTTCCGTTTGGTGGTCGGTATATGGTGCTGATGCATACCCACCTGCCATTTCCAAAATGTCAGTATTATATCGGCCGATATGAAAATGAGCAATTCTACCCTGAGGAAAACGGTCAGTTGAGCTATCTCGGCGGTCTTCTCGCTGGACCAGAAACCCTGATTGACGAACGCGGTCGGAGGATTTTCTGGGGGTGGATCCGCGAGGGCAGGCGTACGTCAAAGTACGGGTGGGGCAGTATCATGACGCTGCCGTGGCATTTTATTCCCGATGCGAATAATCGGCTTGAGATTCGTCCTGTTGAGGAACTTCAGAGATTGAGATTTGATGAGCGGTCCGTCGATTCGGTGCGGGTAAAGGCTGGACAGGATATCGCTTTGGAAGCATTGAGTGGTAACTGTATGGAATTGCAGTTTGCTATCGATCCTGGAGATACAAATACATTTGGGTTCAAGCTGTTTTGCTCTCCTGACTGTCAGGAGGAGACCGTCATTACCTACGATGGGACGAAGAAGGAATTTGTCATCGATTTTTCGGATGCGAGTCTTGCAGATGACCTCGAATATCCCACATTGAAGCAGATCGTGCTATTTGAACCGCGAAGCGACGGACCGTTGCATTTCCATGTGTTTGTTGACCGGTCAGTGATGGAGATTTTCGTCAATTCTCAGATATGTATGGTTCAGAGGGTGTATCCGACGCGAGAAGATAGTGACCAGGTTCGGGTGTTCGCTTCGGATGGAGCCATCATTGTGCGGGACATTGTGAAGTGGGAGATGGATGCGACGAATCCCTGGTGAGATGAATAAAGTGATAGAATCACAATTAAAAAGAAATCAACCCAACGTACTTTTTATCGCCATTGACGATCTGTGTGGCTGTCCCGATGTGATGAACGGAGAAACCTCTGTTCACACTCCCAATATGAATGCGCTTGCCCAAAAGGGCGTGTATTTTACCAATGCACATTGTGCAGCGCCTGCCTGCAATCCTTCACGTGTAAGTGTGATGACCGGGTTGGCGCCATCGACATCGGGCGTGTATCTCAACAAGCAGGACTGGAGAAATTGTAAGAGCCTGAGAGATAGGGTTACACTGCCTCAATATTTTAAGGACAAGGGATACAAAACCCTTGGCGGCGGAAAAGTGTATCATGGGGCGACCCTGAGCGAAAATATGTATGAGGGATATCTCGATCCCCGCCCCTGGGACGAATACTTTCCATCGAAGAACCGTCAAATGCCTCAGGAAGTTGCGCCAGATGTTTGGCCTGTAAATGGGAGCAAAAAGTTTTATCGCGGATATTTTGATTGGGCGGCGTTGGATATTGAAACTGGAGAAATGGCCGATGCCAAAGTTGTGTCGTGGGCAGAACAACAGCTGTCTCAAGACCATGGTCAGCCTTTGTTTCTGGCCGTGGGGATCTATCGACCGCATATTCCATGGTACGTGCCAGAAGAATATTTCGAGAGACATCCCTATGACCAGGTTGCAGTACCTGAGGTTCTTGAAAACGATCTGGATGATGTGCCAGAAGCAGGTCAGGCTATGGCCAGGCGTACATGGCACAAATGGATGGTTAAAAATGACAAATGGAAAGAGGCTGTTCAGGCATATCATGCAGCTGTCAGTTTTACCGACGACATGGTTGGGCGTCTATTAGCTGCACTTCAAAACGGGCCTCACGCCGAAAATACTATTATTGTTTTGTGGTCAGACAATGGGTATCATCTGGGACAAAAGGAGCATTGGGAGAAATTCGCATTGTGGGAGCAGACCACACGGGTACCGATGATTATAGCTGCTCCGGGAGAGATTGCCTCGGGCAAGGTCTGCAAACAGGCTGTCAGCCTGCTCGATATTTATCCCACGCTGATTGAATTGTCTGGAGGCAAAATATCAGGAGATTTTGATGGCGTGAGTCTGGTCCCTTTGCTGCACAACCCCGAGGAACAGACCCATCGCGCAGTGGTCTGTACACAGGGATTCAATAACCATGCAATAAGATCGGATAGATGGCGTTATATCCGGTATGAAGATGGATCGGAAGAATTATACGACCATCAAAACGATGGGAAAGAGTTCCACAATCTGGCAGATCGGGATGCGTATGCTTCCGTCAAACAAGAACTGGCATCCTGGTTGCCAAAATACAATGCGGAACCACACCCGATAGGGAATTCTCAGAAAATCATCGAACACTGATATAAAACAAGGAGAATCTATTATGAAGCTCACACTGATACTCGGTCTCATGACCCTCACGCTTATCTCATGGGTCACAACGGTCAGCGCCAGATACCAGGAGACTATGGACCCAAATGGTTCTGCGAAAAACCTCAAATCCGATTACGGCCTGGTCGATGACGGTGCAAAAACCAACCAGAGTGCGCTTTTGCAGAAGGCGATCAACGACGTCGCAACCGCAGGCGGTGGACGGCTTATTATTCCGAAAGGCACCTATCGTTTTGCAAAAGTCTATCTCAAATCGAATGTACACCTGTTGATCGAAAAAGATACAGTCATCAAGCCCTATTGGGCAGAGGGGACAAAAACCGTTGTTTTCATCCTGGACTTTGAGGATACATCCGGGAAGGGGCCCAAGCAAAGGGGGGATGAATTCATTGAGAACGTCAGCATTCGGGGACTTGGCGGGCGGTTCATCGTCGATTATTCCGACCGGGAACGACGGGGAGACGAAGGCATCCGCACTGTCCTGTGCAGAATGGTCAGAAATTTCCTCATTTCCGACCTCGACATAAAAGATAACTTCACGGTCTATTGCGGATTGACAATGACCCCCACACGGTCACGCAACGAAAATGTGAAAAATTGGGAGATCTCTCGCGCAACCGATGGGACCATCCGAAATTGTCGCATCTTCAACGCCAGCCCGGGATACGGACTCGTCCAGTTACACGGCGCACAATCGTTGCACTTCGAAGATCTTTATGCAAAGGGAGGCGTCACCCTGAGACTGGAAACGGGTGCTGTGGGAGATCACACGGCAGTTTACGACATTACAGCCAGAAACATCACCTCTGAAAACGGCCGATGTGCAGTCATGCTCGGACCTCACAGCGCGAACAATGGATTGGTTCACGTCGATGGCGTCACGTCCAAAAGCAGTACATATGCTGTCACCATAGGTAGGGGAAACGTCAAGAAGGCCGAACAGGCGAGAAATCCCGACGCGAAACCCGGGCGCTTTGCCGACGGGTGTTCCATCAAAAATATTCACGCGATTTTTGGGCAAGATGCGCAGGTAAAAACACACGAAATGATGAATATTCCGGAAGAATACTACGATGATCTGAGGCTTAGAAAGGTCACAAAATTCTTTGATGGACCATCGATTGGGGCGGTAAAGGATTACACCAATGGAAGGTATCGCGTCGATATCGAAAATGTGACTCTTGAAGGATTCAAGCACAACGCTGACAAGAAGATCCTGACTCCTGAAGACGCCAGACCTGGTAAGTGGGCGCAAGCCCTCAGAAAATGGAAGGCTGACCGGGGTATCTCTGTTGAGCCTAAGAAAGTCTCAGATTCAGGAAAATAGCTTTTAGCCCGTTGCCTTTTCGGCTGCCACAATCTTCTGCATATCCCGGTCAAACGACGCTCCGTCGAACGGCACAACGACAATCTTGCTGGCGTGATTATCGTTTCCCAGGTCTTCCGCTTTCTTCACATCAATGACCGAAAAAATAAAGTGCGTGACGTGGCCGTCTTCGACATATGCAGTCGGACGTTCCACCATCTCCCAGTGGTTCACAGTTCCATCTGTGTAGCGGAATACCAGGGCCTCTTTGTGGAAGGCAACGCCCCGGTACGCCCAGTTATGAATACCATCTTCGGAAGTAAAGTGATAAGATATCCCGGTAGGCCAATGGTTGTACACAATGTGATACCTGCCGCCGCTGTACCAGACAGTGGGGTCCTCATTCCGCGTCTGAGGCAGTTCTGGATATTTATCGTACAACCGATCGCTCATGATCTTATAAGGTCCCAGAATGCCGCTTTCGCTGATCAGGGTAGCAGTAGATCGGGGGACAATCATATATCTTCCATCTGGTCGCAGCAGGATTTTGACATTGGCCATGCGGCCGTTTCTTTCATAGCGGGCAAGTGTCGGATCAAATCCGTTGAAATCTACCTCGATCCTGCCGAGCAGTTCAAACGGGCCGTCTGGCGATTCGGAAACAAAGACCTCTCCTTGAGTAATCTCACTTGTCACCGTGGCGTACCGACCGTCGTGCATTCTCAGTCCGATCACATTGTGTCCCTTGCCGCCTTGCCAGTGGGGCCAGAGAAGGCCCTTGTCTTCATAGGGTCCCATAACATGGTCGCTGACAGCGTGTATGCCTTTTGAGTCTTCTTTCCAGCCGGTGCGGTGCGTAAAGGCGTGATGCCAGCGGCTGGCATAGATGTGATAGCGCCCCTCATCGTCCTTCACGATCTTACCATCCCAGTAGCACCAGTTCTCCAGCCTGACATCTTCCAGCCCGTTGTGGATATCGCGCGGCAACACATTCGGATCGCCCCAGACTCCCTGGGAAACCAGAGGTCCCCGAGGCTCCATGGGAAGGAAGTAGTCAATCAGGGTTTTTGCTGTCATACAATCTCCTTCACGTCAGTCGCTTGAAGTTTTCAGTCAAGGCCCATCACATCGCGGACACAGGGAAATTCTCGCCAGATGTCAGTAAAGCAGTCGTTGCCATTTTTTGCACAATCAACATGGCTCATGCGGGCAATTGTGGCATAGCGAATGTTGGGAGAAGCATTGGGGCTGGCGCAGTGATACACTAAAAAATGAGCGAGAATAAGATCCCCTGCCTGACCGGTGATCATGTGCGGTGGCTCGGGCTGGTCGATACGTGGTTGTCCATTGGAGAGAATTTTAATGCCCATCTTATTGAGATAGTCTTCATAGACGTGATGGGACCCGGGCCAGACTGTGAAATTTCCACTGTAAGGCTCGGGTACATCGGCGAGATATATGATGCCAAAGCAGGTGAAGCCCCGGTGATAGGAACCTTTTGGTTTGCCGTTTCTCCCATTGCCCATATTATCGATATGACCGGTCGGTTCGGGCGGTGCTTTGCCCAAGACATTGGGAAAACGTGAGGCGGGAGTTGTCCTGCCAATGGGGACTTTAAGATTTCCGTCGCCCAGTAGAGATTCGGTCAGAGAAATGACAGGGCTCTTGTGATACAGATCCTTGATCATTGGGCTGCTATTGAGGTTGCTGACGACCTCACCGCCACCGTGGTGCTTTGCCAAATTCAGACCCTTCGAGCTGAGTGTGCCGATGGAATAGTTGATCGCTTGACGAGCCGTGTCAACCATTGATTTTGAGATCGCACCGGGGATTTTGACATAACCCCGGTGGTAAAATTCACGGATTTGTTCAGTGGTGAGTTTCATAGCGTTCTCCCTGTTTGCCATACCCATCTATTTTTGTTTTTGCACACAACTTACATATCTAACGGCGCAACTGCAAGTCGAAGATATTGCCCAATATGAGTTAAAAGTTATTATTATCTGTCCGGCAGATTTTTCGCACGGTTCACGAGATTGTGGACATCCATGTATGGTTCGGAGCCTGTGGACGTCCAGACGATCTCGCCAGTCGCATCCAGCAGGATTGTGCCGTGCGCTGGGCCGGTGTGGGCCATTCCAAACCAGCCTGCCCATTTGCCAGCAGTGTCTGAGATAAGGCTCGACGACAGCGCAGCAACTCTCTCCTGGTCCGGCTCGGATTCTGGCGTGATAATCACCAGATTGATGTCGTTCTCCTGAAGCACCTCGTCGAACAAACGCGCGTGCTCGTAACAATGCTCGCATTGAACGCCAGTGATGAACGTGACGACGGTTGTCTTGCCAGTGATCAGGCTGAGTTGCTCTGGCTCTTCCACAACCAGGAACTGTCCCATCATCCCGTTGTCTTCATGTTCCATGATATGGCAGTGGTACATATATGGAACCTGAGGATCAGCATACCGCTCGAAGGGCATGATGATCCGAACGAGATCACCGGGAGGCACCAGGACTGTGTCTTTCCAACCGAGGTCGGCACCGGTGGCTGGCTGGCCGTTGCGATCAATAATTTGAAACTGGACCAGGTGGACATGGAAAGGGTGAGGCTGACCGCCGCGATTGTGTACTTCCCAAATCTCAATGTCTCCCAATCGCACGACCTCATCAATTCTCGCCATATCCATTATCTTGCCGTTGATCGGTGGTCCCCCTCGACCTCCTCGTCCCCCTCGTCCCCCTCGACCACCCTGTCCGTCCTGTACACCTTGTCCTCTCCGACCCCCTCGACCGCTTTGTACACCTTGCCCTCGTCCTCCCCGACCGCCTCGACCACCCTGTACACCTTGTCCACGACCACCCCGACCGCCCTGCCGAGGTCCAGCCAACACCATCGGACGGGTTTTGGCGGCGTGTGAAGCATCGATGCGGGGGATGGTGTTGAGGCGGTCTGGCAGTGCGTGAGATGCGCGTTTTGCTGGCTGGGGAACGATCTTCAACAATTGCAGGTTACCCGTGCCGATTCCCCAGAAAAACGACGTGATCGTCCTCAGAAACCCGGCTTCCGGATAGCTTTTCAACACGACCTCAGTGCCATCGCTGAGATCAACCAGGATCTCGGCTCGCTCGCCGGGAGCGAGGATCACGCGGTTGGTCTGGAGGGGCGTCTCAAGAAATCCGCCATCTGTGGCGATCTGATGAAACACACGGCTGTCGTCAAAGCCGATGTAGTAGATTCGCGCATTCGAGCCGTTTAAGAGTCTGAATCGAATGCGCCGTGACTCAACCTGAAGAAATGGATTATAGGTTCCATTGATCAGCATGGTGTTTCCGAAGACGGCACCCTGGTTGCGGACAAAGCGAAACGCACCATCGTTGTCAAACAATCGGTCCTGGAGCACGAGTGGAATGTCGTCAACGCCGTAGGTCTTTGGCAGGGCCAGCGCATCACTGTTATTGTCATCGATCCACATGAGGCCGGCGACCCCTCGATAGACCTGCCGCCCCGTGGTGCCATGCGGATGCGGGTGGTACCACAACGGCGCGGCCTGTTGATTGACCTGAAAGCTGGCAGTCCACGATTCTCCAGGCTCGATTTTCTGATGCGGTGTGCCGTCCATGCGAGCGGGAACGTGCATTCCGTGCCAGTGCATTGTCGTTATTTCATCCAGGTTGTTCTGGACGGTCAGATCGACATCTTCGCCTCGATGCAGTCGCACCGTCGGTCCCAGAAACGGGCCGTTAACGCCAGCTGTCGGCGTTTGTTTGCCTGGCAGGAATTCTCGGCTTCCTTCGGCAACGGTCAGGTGAAACTGCCGCCGCCCATCTACAACGGTTCCAAATAACTGATTGGGAATCAGCAGTTTATTCTCAAAGGTCAACCCACTGTTTGTGGCTCGGATGAACATCAGCCAGTAGCAGGTCGCGCCCGATAACAGTACGATAATCAACAGTTCTATTGTGATTGGCTTCAGCCGCCGGGGCCTGATCGCCGTATCTGCAGGCATTCTTTCTCCTTATATGGGTGATCCGCACCGCGCGATTGCGCCGCGGTGTGATGTCGTATTTTTATTTGACAGCAGAAATTCGCGGCGCGTTCCATTGCGTATCCTAATAAAAAAAGGTCGTGAGATTAGTTCTCACGACCTTTTGACTTTGATTACTGAAAAAGCTGAGTTACAAAAGGAGGATTCGCCCAACCTATTTTACCAACTCCTCTTCAGCGAATCGCGAACACTGACCTCCAGGTGATGACCGAATCCCTCAATCTCCAATCGAACCACGAAGCCATCCTGAATCGGTGACAGGGCTTCGTGATGGGTGCCAGTTGCAACGACATCTCCTGGCTCAAGGGTGATGACGCTGGTGATTTCCTCCAGTAACTCGGGAATGTGGCGGGCCATTTCGCCTGTAGAAAAATCGTGTTTGAGGGTGTTGTTGACCCATAGCTTCACTGAAAGGTCATTGGGATTTGATACCTCATCGGCAGTCACCAAAACCGGTCCCAGAGGAGCAAATGTGTGCCAACTTTTTCCCAGGAAGAAGCCACCGGGCAATCCGCGAGCCGAAACATCTATGAACTGTGTGTAACCAAAGACGTGGTCCAGCGCGTCGGCTTGCGAGAGGTGGCTGGCCCTCTTGCCGATTACCAGAGCCAATTCCGGCTCAAAATGGAAAACACTCGCTTCGGCGTCCGGGAGTTCAACCGTGCTGCCAGTAGGCATTATGCTGGTGTTGGCCTTGAGAAATCCATTGAACAGACCTCGCTCCGGCTGCCCCGGCTCGATATAATTACCGGCGGAACACATGAGCTGGCCGGGGCGGGGCAGGGGCGATTGCAAAGTCACTGTATCGAGGGCGACACCGTTTCCTCCTTCTATGGCATTCTCGATTCTGGATTGCATGGCATCCCAATCGTTAATAATCATCTGCATTAGTTCTTGAGCGTTGTGATGCCCCAGGTCTGCGACTGAATCACCTACTGGGACGATTGTATCACCTTGCAAAACACCCAGTTGAAAGTCATTGTATAGTACGAGTTTCATGAAAGTTTCCTCCTGAAAAATGATGTTAATATGGATTTAAAGGTTGGATGGGTTAAGCCTGATTGATCATCAACGCGTTTACAGAGTGCGGAGATAGTGATATCTTAAAGCTGGAGCCTCCAATTGGAATTTCTCGTGTGTTAATCGCAACTTCATTGGGTGAATTCCAGGCGTTTCGAGACATGTAACTCTCACCGGCAATGGTTTGGAGTTCTGCGGTATTAGCTGGGTCGAAGTTGCTGAGTTCGCAAGTGATCTCGATTTCTTCGGTGGGATGGCGATTTTGCGCCAGGAGAATCAAGCCATTATCCGAGGCCGCCGCAAGGGCATCGATGTAAGGCAGGTTGGACCCCGTCATAATGGATTTAATGTTCGCCGTGAAGGTTGGCGATAAAGTGACAGAATGCACAAGGGTCGCCTCGGGAAGATTGCCGTAGAGATGTGACACCCAGTGAACCGGAGATGGATAAACGATCTCCCGCTCCTTCTTCAGACCACCTCCGTGATTTACCAACGCACTGTGGGTAAACATCTCGACGAGATCACCTTGCCGCATTGCGCTGTGTAATGCGCCTGATAGGTAGAGCGATTCCGCTTGTGTGGCATTCGTCGGTAAGTGGGGAACACCACACATAATCTGATGCTCTGTGACGGCGATTTTTATATTGGGGTTGTACGGCGCCGCCTGAGCATTCAGTTCTTTGAGTTTATTATCGTACGAGGCGATATAACCCATGAGGGACAGGTAAACCGCTTCGGCATCCTTTTCCCGACGCGCCCCGCCACCGGTAAGGGTATGCAAAGATAGTGACCGGACGAGTTTTCCTTTCCGCTCGACCAGAGGCTTGTTCCATTCGAGTGACTGGCCATTGGCGATGATCAGCAAATCGGGATCGATCTGGAGCATCGCCGTGCGGAAGGCTTCGTACCTTTCGGCGTATTCTTCTGGCGTACAGTGACCAATTTGCCAACGGCCGTATAGCTCATTTCCGATTTCCCAGTAGCGAATATTGTAGGGTTCCGGATGGCCGTATTCGGCTCTGAGAGCACCGTTTGGCGTGTCGGTTCCGCCATTGCAGTATTCCACCCAATCTGCCGCTTCTTGCGGTGTTCCATTTCCCGCGTTCACGCAAATCAGTGGCTCACAGCCTGCTGCCCTGCAGAAGTCTATAAATTCGTCTGTCCCTACGTGATTGGGTTCAATAATGGGCCACGCGGGATTTGGCAAAACGGGACGCCTTTTCAAAGGTCCAATGCCATCGCGCCAATTGTATCCCGATACAAAATTTCCTCCAGGATATCGCAGCAGGGGAAGGCGTGATTCTTTTAGCATTTGGATAACATCCGGGTCAAAGCCAGAGATATGATCGTCCGGAAAGAGAAATGCCTGGTCGATCCACACCTGCCCGCGATTGGGAAGGCTGATCCGAAATTCAACTGCCTCACCTTTTTTGAGTGAATCGGCCGGGATTAGGAGACCGGCTGTGTAGGCGGACCAGTCGTCTGTGAGGCCGGTTACGTCGGCTTGTGCAAGCACCTGGTCGGATGACGCTTTGGCGAGTGAAATTCGGATGGACTCAGTTTGCCCTCTTGCGCGGAAGGAGGCAGTGTAGCTCAATGTCCTGTGAGCAGGTAAGTAAGTCGATTGGCGGATTCCCGCTTCAAGTCTTGGGACTGTGATTCTCTGACTCGTGCGGGAGTTGTACGGGTTACGCCAGTCAATAAGATAGGTCGCATCTTCTGAGCCGTAGGGCAGCCATCGGTAGGTGATACCCTTTTCGTAGGCGGATCTGTATCGTTCGATATCGGGGTCCCTTAGACGACCGGCCTCTGGCGTCCAGATCCGGCTGAAGAAAGACCAGTCTGCGAAGGAGGTGTTCTCTAAGACCTGCGCCCACATCCCATTGTAGATGTTGCGACCGAGATGCTCTGTGAATTTCCCGAAAAGATTTCGATTGATGGGTTTATCCGCTTTCCGATTGCAATCAATGAATATACGAGCCTCACCATCGGTAGGCACGATTTGGATCAGAGGGTCGGCGTCAGGCATGGATTGGCTCCAGGATTTGGATGATGTCGTTTACATTCAAGTCCGGTAAGCTGAGCCAATATAAGACATTTTTCCGGATATTGAAAATCTGAATGATGGCTTGCGATTTCTTTCACAGGTACTATATTGAGAGGTCATTATTTAAATACATCTATTTGGAGACCCACATGAATAAGCCCTCTTCCCGCCCTGCCAATTTCATTTTTATTTTGAGCGATACGCATCGTTATGACGCGATGTCATTTACAAATCCCTTGAAGGATCATTTTGAAATTTATACGCCTAATATGGAGCGCATGGCGGAAGAAGGGGTTAGCTTTAAAAATTGTTATACGAATCTACCCATCTGCTCGCCTGCAAGGGCGATCTATCAAACGGGTCGATGGCCCTTTCAATGGGGCGGGATTGCAAATCATATGGATTTGAATGATCGGGTAGATGAAGAGGGTAATGAAAATAAAACTTTGGGATTCTTGTTTAAGAACGCGGGATATTCAACTTTTCATGTTGGGAAATGGCATCAAGGTTTAGAGAACAACGCTCAAAATGCGGGATATGATGAATCGTATATATGGTCAAATGAGAAACATGACAGCATGGTATATTGTTATAATGGCGGTGCTTTTCAGGACCTGGATCCAAACGATATTTTAGGAGATGGGAGTGATATCCCATATACAGGCGTTTCGAAATGCGATACATTTTCTTTTCCGGCTTTTCCAAACCATCCGTATAAAATCATTGGTCAAACCGACCAAGCCCTCGCTTTGCTGGACAGGCACGACATTGATGCGTCTCCTTTTTTCCTAACGCTTTGCATGCAAGATCCACATGGTCCATTTACAGGAACAGATAACGCACCCGAGTGGGGAGATTTTTCACATCGTTCCAACTATCCGGAGTTGTATCGACATGATGAAAACCATCCTGCAAAAGCCTTAAAGCCCTATCAGAGCTACATAGATAACCCCGTTTATATGCCATATGACCGCATCCATAACGCGGTCAATAACTATGACTATTATGGCAGTATTACTGCGGTGGATGAGCAATTGGGGCGGGTTTTGGATTGGCTTGATAACCAGCCTGAAAGCGTTCGGGATAATACCATTGTCATCTATACGTCCGACCACGGTGCTATGGGTGGTGCTCAGAATGTTGCAGGAGGGCAAAAGAGATGGCCGCATGACCCTTCATCCAGAATACCATTTATTGTGCGTTGGCATAAGGGTATTGAAACTCCTGGGCGGGAAGCGGATGAACTCCTCTCATTTATTGATTTCTTTTCGACCTTTTGTCATTTGGCAGGATTAGACGAAATGTTGGCAGAAAAAAGTGATAAAGCGAGTTTGGAATCTTTAGGCTACTTAAGAGCCAGTCCCGGTGTGAATCACAGTAGAAATATTGTAGCAGAATCAGGTGGACCTGACCCTGATTCTGTATTTTTATTTCATTTTAGCAATATGAATTCAATCTCGAGTCCTTGCCCTGTACATCGAACCGTTGTGACAAAGGACTGGGTCTATAGTGTCAAGGGGAAAACACGCCAGGGAGGGAAACCGAATTGGACAGAGTGGGACGAGCCGGGCGGTTGGATGTACGACCGAAACAAAGATCTGTTTCAGTTGGATAATTTGTTTTTTAATGAAAATTTTGAAGCCATTCGCACAGAGCTTCATCCTTTATTACAAAACTGGATGAATGAGGCAGAACTCCCATTTAGAAAAAGGTGGTTTGAGAAAACGACCCGGAAAAATATCGCAGCGTGGTCATCTGAATGTGGTATTCTCTCTGAAGACGAAGAAGCGATGAGAGCACAGGGCCAGTCTTACGTTATGAATGTATGAACGTATTTCATTATAACAATGGAGGGATTTACATGGAAACTAAAGATGCGACAGGGCAGACAGTGATTATAACTGGTTCGAATCGGGGAATTGGGCTTGGGTGGGTGAAGCATTATCTGAATGCAGGTGATTCTGTCGTGGCCACTTGCCGGACGCCAGCAGAAGCAACAGATTTGATTGCGCTGAAGGAAGAGTACGGGAATAAGCTGTTGATTGAGCAATTGGATCTGTCAAACGAAGAACATTTCGACCGTTTGGGTGAATCCCTGGCCCGGCACAACGTGCGTATTGATATTGCTATCAATAATGCTGGCTCGGGTAGTGGGAAACCTTTTGGCGAGTGGAATACGGAGAGTTTTGCGATTACTTTCGAGGTGCATACCATTGGTTCTGCTTTGTTTGCACAAATGGTTACGCCACTGCTGAACGACGGGGCAAAGCTGGTGCTGACCTCTTCTGGTGTGGGCAGTATTACGCGCGCCAATCGCCAAAACGAAATGGATGCTTACGCGATTGCCAAAGCGGGGGTTAATATGCTTGCCAGGCGATTGTCTGTTAGACTCGCCGACCGCAATATTGTGGTGATTGCTATCACACCGGGGTCTGTACTCACCGGCATGAATCCGAACGGTACGATTTCCGTGGAAGAATCCGTTGGACTGATGACCAATACGCTGGATAAGTTGACCATGGAGGATAGTGGCAGCTTTCTCCAAAATAATGGCACGGTGGTGCCCTGGTAGCTCTTGAGAAAGGACCTCCTGTATGGCAGAGAAACCCAATGTAATCGTAATTTTTACAGATGATCAGGGATATGGTGACGCGAGTTGCCTGAATCCAGATGCGAAGTTTCAGACGCCAAATCTGGATCGGTTGGCAGCGGAAGGGATCGCTTTTACCAATGGGCATTGCTCAGATACGGTTTGCACACCTTCGCGTTATGGATTGTTGACCGGACGCTATTCCTGGCGGACGTTGAAGAAACAGGGCGTTTTTCCCGCCGAAGTACCGTGTCTGATTACAGACGAACGTATGACGCTGGCTTCAATGTTTGGGGCAAATGGATATGATACGGCGATGGTAGGCAAGTGGCACCTGGGTATGAATTTCCCTGGCGAGGTTGGCAATCGCGATTGGCGTCAGCCTATCACCGATATGCCGTTGGATAAGGGCTTTGATTATTTCTATGGCATACCCGCTTCGCTCAACTACGGAATTCTCGCCTGGTTTGAAGGGCGATATGCCAGAGTACCGCCGACAGTTTATACGGCTAAGAAACCCAATAACCGGCATATGGATTATCGCATCATGCCGCCGTATGAGAACACACCAGAAGAGACGCTTGAAGCATTGGGCACAATGGGGATGGAGGTTGCGCCTGATTTTATTGACAATGAGTGTTTGACGCGGTTTACCGATAAGGCGATTGAGTGGATGCAGGGCAAAGAAGCAAGTGCCAAAAGTCGTAAGCCGTTTTTTTTGTACCTGCCATTTACATCGCCGCACTATCCTGTATGCCCGCGTGAGAAATTTTGGAATCAGGGCGATTGTGGTGGCTATGGTGAGTTTATGATTGAGACAGATCACCATGTGGGGCGCGTGCTGGATTATCTGGAACAGTCGGGATTGGATGACAATACGATTGTTGTATATACCAGTGATAATGGTCCTGAGAATTCGTGGCGAGGGCGGATTGAAGAATTTGGTCATCATAGCAATGGTATTTATCGCGGAGGTAAAAGGGATATTTATGAAGGTGGACATCGCGTGCCATTTTTTATGCGGTGGCCCAAAGGCATTCAGAATCCCGGGCGCAAATGTGATGATGTGGTAGGCCTGGTCGATTTGATGGCGACTTTTGCTGAGGTTGTGGGGGCCGAGTTGCCTGCTGGTGCGGGCGAAGATAGCCAGAGTTTTGCGAAGATACTCAGTGATTCTGGCACATCCCATGAACGATTGCCTTTGATTAACCATGGTGCTGGGGGACGGTTTGCGATTACAGAAGGCACGTGGAAGCTGATTATGGCGCACAAGGATGAGCCACTGGAGCTTTATGATCTCGCGAATGATCCCGGTGAGACAAAAAACGCGATTGGCGATCACCCTGAGATTGTAGCGGACCTGAGCGATAAAATTACACGCATTGTGTGCAATGGACGTACGACCCCAGGAGAGAATCAGGCGAATGATACCGATTACTGGGATGATTTGACGTGGATTTCATCTGAGGATTATCAGGCAAGGCAACTAAGATGAGAAACGCTCAACAAATACCGGGGCAGCGTTCCAATATTCTGATTATATGCAGCGATCAGCATCATCCAGCAATGGTGGGGTATCGGCAGTACCCATTTGTCGAGACGCCCAATTTGGATCGCCTTGCGTGTGAAGGCACACATTTTACACGGGCTTATGCCAATTGTGCGGTGTGCGGTCCCAGTCGTATGAGTTTTATTACGGGGAAGTACGTTCACCAGATTGATAGCTGGTCGAATGGTGTGCCTCTGCCCGAAGAAGAGAAACAAAAGACCTGGGCCGCGCGGCTGGATCAAAATGGTATTGAATCGACTTGTATAGGCAAAATCGACTCCGCTGGCGCTGTTGACGATCACAACCCGGGATTTACGCATTTTGACGAACCCCTGCACCGAACAGCCTGGGATCCCTATCCGAGAGAAATGCCTTTTGTCACGCGCCTTCCGGGATATACGCGGCCAGCCAGTCGGCGATTTTTGCTCGAAGCGGGTGGGGGAGATGTCGCAAAGATTGATGACCGGCAGGAGTTGGGATTCTATGGTCACGACCGCGAGGTGACAGATAAGACGCTGGCGTATTTGCGGGAAAAGGGGCAGGCTGAATCGGATTTCCCCTGGGTACTTTATGTCGGTTATCTGTATCCTCACTGGCCGTATCGCGTACCTCAGAAATATTTCGATATGTACTATCCAGATCGCGTTTTGATGCCCCACGATGCAAAGTTTCCAAATCGCGATATTCATCCCGCGATGCAGGAATGGCAAGCCTCCAATGTATTTGGGGAAGTGACTGAGGATATGCTGCGCCGGACGATTGCCGCTTATTATGGTATGATCACCTGTATGGATGATATGATCGGTGAGATTCTCGATGAGTTGCAGAACCAGAAGCTCTATGAAAATACATACATCATCTACACATCGGATCATGGAGAATCCATGGGCGAACACGGGCTTTTTTTCAAGCACTGTTCTTATGAAGGGGCTATCGGGGTTCCCCTTGTGCTCACAGGACCGGGCATTCCCGCAGGAGAGGTCAATACCGACACGCCCGTTTCTCTAATCGATCTCTATCCTACCATTCTGGACATGGCGGGGGTGGATCCCGAACCCGGTCTGCCTGGTTCGAGCTGGTTGCCACTTGTGAGGGGGGAACCACACGAACGGTCTGAGCGCGTTTTTGCAGAATGGCATGGTCCGCAACTTCGAGGCGCGTATTACATGATTGTGCGGGGCGATTACAAATACACCTGGTATGAATTTCATCCGCCCTCGTTATTCAATGTGAGGGAAGACCCCAGGGAAGAACGCGATCTCGCATCGGATATTGAACAAGTTGATAGGCTCAGGGCATTTGAAGAGGAGTTGCGATCCATAGTTGATCCAAAGGCGACAGCTCTGCGCGCCAAGCGAGATTTGGGGCTGATTGCCCCAGATGGCACGGATATGACCGATAGTCTGATACCCTGGGCGGGATTTGATGACGGGACAGTTGAGAAAGTTATGCGTGCCGATGGTGCGCGGCATAGGAGAAAAAAGAGATGACACCTGTAAATAAAGAAATTGTGCCGATAGTCGCTTCGTTGCCCTTTAGATTGGGGTCTGATTTAAAATCTGCGGCTTTAGATTATTCGCAGACTGTTCGCAATGAGCCTGGGCTTTTGGCTTATTGGCGAGTGGGGGAGACTCAGGATGTGGGTGCCGGTAGAGAGAGTTCGTATGTGGCTTTGGGGGTTGTGCCACATTTGGATGAAGATCCAGGGGGCGATGCATCTGTTGAATTCTTTTTTCAAATTACTTCCGATGAGCAGTTGGACTACGAACCCTGTCTTATTTCGCATCAGATAGCCCACGGTGTACAGACGCGATTCGCGTTTCATGTGACGCGTGATTTGAATGCGCTTCGATTTCTCAATGGTACAACAAATACGCTGATTTTCCCGCCCGATGGACCGATAAAAGTGGGGCAGTGGTATCATTTTTTGGCTACGAGCAAGCCGCGACAGGAATTTCGCGCTTATATTGATGGTGTCGAATGCTTTCTGGATATGGGTTCTCTGGCGTTTGGGGTGCGACCGCAGGCTTGTCCGATACAGATTGGTGCGTCCAGCGCAAGCGGTGTGGATCGGGCTGTAAATTGCGCGATAGATGAGGTTGCCATATACAATGTGGCTCTGACACCGTTGGATGTCGCGCGACACGTTGATGCGTCTGGACGAGAGACACTCCGAAAGCAGATGGTGCATGATCGGAGACAACGAGAAAGTAAAGAAAACGAGGTGGCGGTGGCGGCGCTTAGAGCGCGTCTAAATGATCCCGCTTTGTTCGATCCCGGCGAAACAAAAGTCTATGATGGACAATATCTGGATGCGATTTCTCTGCCGGTGGGGGGTATTGGTGCGGGTTTGATTCAGGTGAATGGCAAGGCAGAGCGTTCGATATGGCAAATATTCAACAATTTTGAGCATATCGAAGTGCCCAATAGCTTTTTTGCCGCGTGGGCGAGGCCCCGGGGAAAAGAGCCTGTGGTCAGGGCTTTGCAGACTTCGGATGTTGGGGTATTTCCCGCGATGGATCGTCTGAGATTCAGGGGGGAATACCCGTTTGGATGGTTTGAGTTTGCAGATGCCGCTTTTCCCCTTCGGGTCGAAATGGAGGTTTTTAATCCGCTGATTCCCCTCAATGTGAAATCTTCGAGTATCCCGTGTGGGATTTTTAATCTGACGGCGATCAATGAGAGTGATTCCCCTGTAGAAGTCAGCTTTCTGGCTACACAACAAAATGCGATAGGCATCGCGGGAGATGATCTCCATAAGGGGTATGGCGGCAATGTCAACCGGGTGATTCGAGAGGAAGATGCGACTTCGATTCATATGACGCAGGTGTCGTCACCGGATGAAGACATGGTGCTGTCGGTACAGGTGGGAAATGCCTGTGCGACGGCTTCGTGGACCGGCTTGCGCGATTTGTATGAAGCGTTTTCACGAGATGGTGATCTGGAATATGTCGAATCAGCGGGGCCATCGGCTACAGACAAAACGGTCGATTGCGCGCTGGCTACGCCATTTGTGCTTCAGCCAGGGGAAAAACGCACCATCACCTTTGTTCTCACCTGGTATTTTCCCAACACCAACCATGGTACGCGTATATGGATGAAACACGGCAATATGTATTCAAACTGGTGGGCTGGCGCGCTGGATGTGTATGCGTATCTCAAGGCTAATATCGATGATTTGACACAGCAGACGCGGCGCTTTCACGACACGCTCTATGCGTCTAATCTCCCACACTGGCTGCTGGACAGAATCAGTTCGCAGGTTGCTGTGCTGAGAAGCAAGACGTGTTTTTGGGCAAAAGATGGGTATTTTGGAGCCAATGAAGGCTGTGCATCAACTTCGGGGTGTTGTCTGGGGAATTGCAGTCATGTATGGCACTATGCACAGGCGCATGCGCGTCTTTTTCCCGAGATCGCGCGGAGAATGCGCGAGCAGACGTTTGCTTTGCAACGGGAAGATGGGGGAGTACCTTTTCGCCACAGCGATCGCCATTTTGAAACACAAGGCCCGGCAATTGATGGCATGCTCGGCGATATTCTGAGTACGTATCGCGAGTATATGTGTAGCTCAGATCAGCAGTGGTTGCACGCGCATTTGCCCAGTGCACAGAAGGCGATGGATTTTGTGATTGCGCGGTGGGATTCAGATGAAGATGGCTTGTTATCAGGCTCGCAACACAATACGCTTGATGGCGAGCTGTCGGGGTCAACATCGTGGATGGGCACGCTTTACCTGTCGGCTCTTGCGGCGTCTGAAAAGATGGCTGAACTGGAAAATGATGCACAGTCCGCCGACCGGTATCGCAGGTTGCGCGAAAAGGGAACGCGAAATCAGAATCAGACGCTCTGGAATGGCGAGTATTACGTGCAGAGTCCCGATGAGGATGCACATGAAGACTACGGAGATGGTTGTCATATCGATCAGGTGCTGGGTGAGTGGTGGGCACCGCAGGTGAACCTGCCGGGTCACTACCCTCAATCGAATATCCATTCGGCACTGCGGTCTCTTTTGCAGTACAATTTCAAACATCATTTTCGGACGACGACACAGCGACCGAGAAAATTTGTCGATAATGACGATGCAGCCATGAAGATGATTTCCTGGCCAAAGGGTCCTCAGCCATTCCGCAGTATGAAGTATGGCGACGAGGCGATGACGGGTTTTGAGTATGGCGCTGCTGCGACGATGGTTCAGTTTGGAATGCTCAAAGAAGGTCTGATGGTGGCCCGGGCTGTTTACGACCGCTACGATGGCAGGTTGCGCGATCAGTTGACGGAGATGAATACGGCGTCGTGGGGATATAGTGGAAATCCGTTTGGCGATGATGAATGTGGCAAATTTTATGCGCGTGCGATGAGTGTGTGGTCATTGTTGCTCGCTTGCCAGGGTTTTGTCTATGAAGGTCCCAAAGCGCGGATTGGCTTTGCACCCGTGTGGAATCCCGACGATCACGTATCCTTTTTTACCGCAGCCGAAGGATGGGGCCTGTTCGGGCAGCGACGCGATGTAGAAATGCAGGTTATGGAATTAAGTGTTGAATGGGGGCGTTTGCCCGTTCGGATATTTGAATTTGAATTGCCCGAA
>JAGWBW010000007.1:40021-73671 GCA_021295695.1 Candidatus Latescibacterota bacterium | reverse complement strand
GTTCAATCAATAAAAAAGATGCTCGCCATTAAAGAAAGGATTAAGTCATGAATCAACCTCTGCAATTGAAGAGATATTTTTGGGACGCAGTTGTTGCAACCATGTTTTGCTCGTTGGTTACCACATCAGAAACAGATGCACAACCTGACGGAAATGAATGGATTGAACGTTACGAACCTCATGTTTTCAACGAGATGCCATATCGGCTGTTGAAGCCCATAGATTTTGATTCGGACAAGCGCTACCCCGTTATCGTTTCATTGCATGGCGGAGGTGGCCGGGGGACAGATAATCGAAAACAATTGCGTGCCTGGAATAGACTTCTAGCAGACGAGCAGAGGCGAACAGATTATCCCTCTTATGTGCTCGCTCCTCAAGTCAGTCGTTTGTGGAATGCAGAAGACCTCCAAAAGATCAAGGATATCATTGCAACGTTGCCGTCCATTGATATGGATAGAATATACATTCTTGGGCACTCCATGGGTGGCCATGGTACCTATATCTTTTTACAAATTGACCCCCATTTTTTCGCAGCGGCAGGACCTTCAGCCGGAACGGGTCTGCGTCAGACAGAAGAATTTATCGATGCGTCAGTGATTAAAGATATTCCGATATGGACTTTCCACGGGGATCAGGATAAGGTCTGTCCATTCGAACGCGCTCAAAAACTTTTTGGAGAGATGAAGAAATTAGGTGGGAACATGAAGTTCACGATCTGGGCGGGGGATGGACATGGTGTTGCTATGAAAATGATTACTGGTGCCGACAATGGCAGCACCCAACTCAGCAGCGATCGCTGTGATCCTGAGCTGGTGTTTATGAAATGGCTTTTTGCACAGAAACGCACTGTCGATTGAGTAGATTTTTTCGCGCTTGATGATGAACAGGATGTTCATATCTCGGAATGTAAATTGAACATTTTGTAACAAATATCGTATTTGTTTTTTTTCTCAAATACATAAGTATTTGTAAATAAAAGATTTGAAAAATATCCCGATCAACGGCACCGATTTTGCCTGATGTTGTGGAAAACAATATCAGGGAGATGGGATATGAATGGTTTTGTGAAAAGTAGAGGTGGTATCGCAGGCGTGGCGGATGTGGATATGCCACGAGAAAAAATCGAGCGTTTGGGACCAGAGGCATTGCGCGATGATGAGTTGCTGGCGATTTTGCTGCGAACGGGATACGAAGGCCGAAATGTGCTGGAATTTTCGCGCGCGATATTCAAGCGCTTTTCAGTTAAAGAACTCGTGGATATGGATCTGACAAAGCTCACGACAATCAAGGGAATCGGGCGGGCAAAGGCCGCGGGTTTGGTCGCTGGCTTTGAACTGGCAAAACGAGGACTTAACCAGGGGATGGGAATTGAGCCTACTATTACCAGCCCAGCCGATGTTTTGGGACTGCTGACAGATATCAAAGATCTGCGCAAGGAATATTTTGTAGCGCTTTTTCTCAATGCGCGAAATCAGGTGATTTGTCGCGAAAATGTGTCGGTTGGCTCGCTCAACGCCTCACTCGTGCATCCGCGAGAGGTGTTTGTCCCTGCCGTGGGATCGTCTGCTGCGAGTGTGATTCTGGCGCATAACCACCCCAGTGGTGATGTAACACCGAGCCGAGAAGATATTGAACTCACGCGCCGCATGGTGCAGGCAGGTGAGATTATGGGGATTGAGGTGTTGGACCATCTGATCGTCGGGTCAGAGCGGTTTTTGAGTATGAAAGAGGCGAATGTTTTTTGAAAGGCAGTATCCGCAAATGGACGCAGATGAAAGGCGAGGGCTGGCGGCTGCACAAAGCTGATTACTTATGATATTAACACTGACAACAGATTTTGGCATTTCTGATGGCTATGTCGCTGCGATGAAGGGCGTAGTGCTCACCTGTGCGCCAGATGCTCGAATTGTAGATATAACACATCAAGTGCCGCCCCAGGATATTGCTGCAGGTGCTTTTGCCATGTATTGTGCGTGCCCTTTTTTCCCGAAAGGTAGCGTGCATATTGGAGTGGTTGATCCGGGGATTGTCGTTGAGACGGAGCGATTTGTGTATGTCGGACCGGATAATGGCCTGTTCTCTCCTGTTTATGAACGAGAAATTGTACGGCGTATTGTGGCGATTGAAAATACGGCATTGATGCGCCCACAAGTCAGTTCGACATTTCACGGACGAGATGTATTTGCCCTGGTGGGGGCGCATTTACTCAGGGGGGTATCATGTGAGGAGGTGGGGACGGAAATTGAGGATCCAGTTATCTGTGATTTGTGGGGCGTTGAAGAACGCGCCGATGCACTCGTTGGGCGGGTGGTGTGCGTTGACCATTTTGGCAATGCGATTTCAATGATTGCGCGGGCGCAAATTGATGCAAAATATCCCGGTGGAGATTTTGAGATCATCATTGGAAAGACCCGGTTTGACCAGATATGTCAGACGTATAGTCAGGTCAAAGAGGGAGAAGCTCTGGCACTTTACGGCAGTTTGGATACGCTGGAGATCGCGGTTTGCGGGGGTAGTGCAGGCAGGACGCTCGGTGTAGAACGAGGGGATGAGATTTGCGTTTATAGAGGTCAGGGCAGGAGAGATAGCAGTTGAGAAATGCGGTCTATTTCAATATCGGGCTTTTCTGTGGGGGTTTGAGGCTTTCTGTTTTTTTGTCGCCCATGGTGCATGTGTACGGTGGTCATACCCAGGGTTTTTGCCGTGGCGATCTCATCGGTGAGTTTGTCACCAATGCATAAAATTTGGGCGTGGGGCAGGGATAGTGCTTTTGCGGCCTGTGCGAGCGATGGCTGTTTGTCGCTGCTTTTTTGGTCGTCGTGCAGAATGAGGGTATTGTCGGTCTCGGTAAAATAATTGCACAAGCCGAGGAGGCGAACTTTTTCGCGCTGGCGATCGGGATTGCCCGAGGTTACAAGGGCGATTTGATAACCGCGTTGGACAAGGGTAGCGAGGGTGGGAAGTACATCGGGGAAAGGCGCGATAGCTTCCACATTGCGGGGATTGTAGGCATTGAGTGCTTTTTCTATGATGTTGGGCGGGATATTGTATTGCGTGCCGAGTATGCGAATGGCCTCTGAAGACCCATGCGTTTGGGAAAGCAATACCTGTTGCTGATAGCCAGTCTCAATTGAGAGGTCGGGATGTGCAGATGCGAGGATTTGAGCAGCTCTGCGCCGCGCCGGTTGGGTGAGTTGCCCCGTGCAGTCAAAGAGGGTGTCGTCGAGGTCAAAAATAATGCCTCTAATTTTGGTTGTCATGTGATAAACCTGCGAATCAACGAATGGAGTTCGCACTGACTTTGGGTGGCAGGGTGGGATTCGTTTATTCGTCCAGGCCCCAGTAGTCGGGCACGCTCAGACCGCAGAAAATGCGGCAGATCGCATCGGCGACTTTGGCCGGGTCGTGGCTGATAAAATCGCCGGTGCCGCGCTCTATGGCATCGGGATGAAATTCTTCTAAGAAGTCTGCGCGGATCCAGGAGCCGAGTGCGTCGAGCGTTTCTGAATCGCATTCAACGAGGACTTTGCCATCTTTTTTGTACTTTTTGATCAATGGGTGCCAGTCCATGCCTTTAGATGTTTGGAATATACGGGGATTCTGCACGAGCATGTGATCGATGACGCCATCGCGCTGATTTTTGGGAAGGTGTTTGAGGATGGCTTTGAGATGGTCAGAAGCTCTAAAATCATCGGTTTGCCCGGGTTGTGTGACGATGTTGCAAACATAGATGGTTTTGCCCTGGGTGCGTTTGATCAGTGCTCTTTGAATATCGGGCACGAGTAGGTTGGTGATGACACTTGTGTACAAGCTACCCGGCCCAATGACGACGACATCTGCATCTGCAATGGCTTGCCGAGCCTCGCGCGGTGCTTTGATTTGATTCTGTTCCAGGCGCACTTTGTGCCCCTGGCGCACGCGGATTTCTACCTGTCCGGTTTCGGGGTCTATGACGCGCTCAAGCGCGCTGTTTTTGCGATTGAGTTCGCGCAAGAGTGCGTCGTTGGTGACGAGATATGCCCGCTCGAGTGGTGGTTTGTCGGGTTTTCTGACCATCCATTCGGTATAGCGATGTTCGCCATTTGTCAGTTGGGCGCAAATATCGACATTGTCGGTGCTGGCCGGGAAAATTGTACCCTGCACGTGCAACATATCGCTGGCTGTTTTTATGGCCGCGTGAAAATCGCCGAGTTGCTGAGTGAGTGCGGCCACAAGAAAATTCCCAATATGGTCGTTTTTAAAAATACCGGATTCTTGTTCGCTGTTGGGAAAGCGGTGCTGGAAAACGTTGAAAAGTCCCTGAGATATCTGTTCGGGATCGGCGAGTGCTGTGAGCGCGTTGCGAATGTCACCGGGGGGCTGTACTCCCAAATTCCAGCGGATGCGCCCCGAGGAAGCTCCGCTATCGGTCACGGCAACGACGGCTGTTGGATGTCGAGTATAGGGTCGTAGCCCGCGCAAAACAATAGGTAGGCCGGTGCCGCCGCCGATAACGGCAATTCTGAACCGGTCGGGTGATTTGCCGATCCGCGAGAGATGCAATAATGTAGATAGTTGAGCGAGGTATTTGATTTCGTAGTCGGGGCGGTCGCCTACTGCGGGTGTTTCGCGGGAGAATCTTCCGCGTCGCAACCAGACTGTGGTCAGGCCCTGGCGATTGCCCGCGCGGATTTCGTCATGGGTGCGGTCGCCAACGACGACGAGTTGGTCGGCAGAAAGGTTGTGGCTTTCCATGAGTTCTGAAAACCAGTAGGCGTGTGCAGGGGGACCTTCGTTGATAATGCGATCAAAATAAGGGGCAATGCCCAGGCGATCTATTTTGTTGCGCTGACGGCGCGCCCTGCCCAGTGTGATTAGAAATAGTTTATAGCCCGCGTGGCGCAATTCCCGAAGAGTATGTAAGGCGTCGGGGTAGGGGCGCATGTCTTCTACATCTTCGGCATTGTAAACGCGCTCCATCTCAGCTACAAGGACTTCGACCGGCTCGGCTTCCGGGTCGGTATTTTGTTTGTCAAGAAAACGGCGTACCTGATCGGGTTTGTCTTTGAAGACGGCTTTGGCGATATCAAAAAAAGCGAAATAATAGGGCGAGGATGAATAATAAGGGCCGTGTTTGCGTTCGAGCGTATTGATGCGTTGGAGTGCATAGGCGCGGGTGGAAAAGAAACCGTTTGAAAACAGAAAGGCGGCAACGCGTTGACGCGCGGCCAGCACAACGGGTGTCAGGTCAAAGAGGGTTCCGTCGAGGTCGAATACGATTGCGCGGGCATTTTCCAGGGACACGGCACATCTCCGCGATTGAGTTGTGGGTTCAAGGGGAAGATAAGACTTTTTAGATTAAGAAAAAAAATGAAAGTGGGGAAGAAGAAAGATTGTGCAGATAATGTGGAAAATTTGGAAGGCGGCACTCAATTTTGTTTATCCGTCATCTTGTATGATTTGCAAGACATCGCTGCCGGATTCGCCGGGGCTGTGTGATTCGTGTTGGGATGATATCGAGATTTGGGATTCGGAACTAAGCGAGGTGGGTTTTGAGCACGAATTTGATCAGATCGTTATTCTGTATCAATTTAATGATTGTGTTCGATCTTTAATTCACGCACTCAAATACCGGGAAAAAACACTTCCTGGACAGATATTTGGAAAGGCTTTGGGGCAGCGCATTGCGGACCTTATCGAACCCGACACGGTGATTGTCCCGGTGCCACTTCACTCTGCAAAAAAAAGAGCACGCGGATACAATCAGAGTGAGATTATTGCACGGGCTACAGGGCGGGTGTCGGGTTTGCAAGTGATGGCGAACGCGCTGAAAAGAGTGCGGCCAACGCCTACGCAGACGCAACTGGGCGTTTTGGAACGTCAATACAATGTGCAGGGAGCATTTCACGTGCGCCATCCCGCGTCTATTGAGGGACGGAAAATATTTCTGATTGACGATGTTATCACAACGGGTGCGACGCTAAATGCATGTGTTCTGGCACTCAGGTCTGCGGGGGCGCAATACGTGTCTGTTGGCGCTGTAGCCAGTCCGCCATTGGATGAGGATGATCTGTCTCAAGATGTAGAAAAATTGGGGTCTTGACACTGATTTTATATTTTAGTGGGCGTGCCTGTAAAAAATACAACGGGCTTGACAGGTATGTTGCAATACATTAAACTTCAAATCTTTGAAAATATTAAAGGTCTCTGGCGATTATGTTCATGATAGTGATTTTGCGAGAGGAGATATTATGTCGATAAAACGCGTTGGCATACTTACAGGTGGCGGCGATTGCCCAGGTCTTAATGCGGTAATCCGCGCGATTGTACGCAAGGGCATTATGGTTTACAATTACGACATAACGGGTGTACAGGAGGGATGGCGTGGGATGCTTGAAGGGCTGTCAGTGCCTCTGGATTTGAACGCTGTTTCGGGGATTTTACCGCGCGGGGGTACAATTTTGGGATCTTCTCGGACAAATCCGTATCAAGATGGTTCAGATGGCGGTGCGCTCGTGCGAGCGGGGATGGAGAAAATGGGCCTGGACGCGCTAATTGCTATTGGGGGCGATGATACGCTCGGCGTGGCCCATCGTCTTACAGATCAGGGCATTAAAGTGGTCGGCGTGCCCAAAACCATTGATAATGATCTGGATGGCACAGACCAAACCTTTGGTTTTGATACGGCTATCAATATCGTGATGGAAGCGATTGACCGCCTGCACACAACAGCCGAATCTCACAACCGCGTGATGGTTGTCGAGGTTATGGGCCGCCATGCGGGTTGGATTGCCGTGGAAGCCGGTATTGCAGGGGGGGCAGATGTGATTCTGATTCCCGAAGTCCCGTTTGATCTGAATGACGTGTGCAATACCATCAGAAAACGCCATGCCCGTGGCAAGACATTTAGTATTGTCGTGGCTGCTGAAGGTGCCAAGCTCGATGATGACAGTATGGTTTTGCAATCTCAGGAAAAAGATGCATTTGGGCATGTTCGTCTGGGTGGCATTGGCAATTTGCTGAGTGATGAAATTGAGCGGCGCACAGGATACGAAAGTCGCGCAACCGTGCTGGGTCATATTCAACGTGGGGGCAGTCCCTCTGCTTATGATCGGGTGCTGGGGACGCGATTTGGGATTGCGGCAATTGATCTGGTACACGAAGACAGTTTTGGCAAAATGGTGGCGCTGCGCGGGCAAAATATTATTGCAATTGATTTGAAAGAGGCCGTGTCGAAATTGCGCACCGTGGATATGGGGCTTTACGATATTGCCAAAGTATTTTTTGGATAAAGAGTTTGGAGGAAATTATGGTGGGACTAAGAGTAGGGATCAATGGGTTTGGGCGGATTGGGCGGCTGGTATTTCGCGCGGCTATGGCGCGCGGTCTCAATGTGGTGGCTGTAAATGATTTAACCGATGCTGCAAGTTTGGCGCATTTGCTCAAATACGACTCTACGCACGGGCGGTATCCCGGATGTGTTAAACATCGGGAAAACGGCGTGCAAGTGGAGAAGTCATCGGTTGACGCGCTTGTGGTAGATGGCAAAAGGGTTGCTGTTTTGTCCGAACGCGATCCGGCACAGTTGCCATGGAGGTCATTGGGTGTGGATGTGGTGGTTGAATCGACGGGCTTTTTTACCGATAAAGAGTCAGCGAGTGCCCATTTGGGAGAAAATGGTGCGAGAAAGGTGATCATTTCTGCGCCCGCCAAAGGAGATTTGCCCACTGTGGTGATGGGGATTAACGATGATGTCTTGCAAAAAGATGATGCGGTCATTTCCAATGCATCGTGTACGACTAATTGCCTGGCACCTATGGTGAGTGTGTTGCACGATTCTTTTGGCGTTGTACACGGGCTTATGACCACTATCCATTCTTATACGGGCGATCAATGTCTTATCGATGCGCCCCATTCCGATATGCGCCGTGCGCGATCTGCTGCCCTGTCGATGATTCCGACAACTACGGGCGCGGCGAGTGCAGTGGGGCTGGTAATTCCCGAACTCAATGGCAAACTCGATGGTATGGCCGTGCGCGTCCCCACGCCAGATGGTTCATTTACCGATTTTGTCGCGGTGCTTGAAAAAGAGGTGACCTCAGAAGAGGTGAACAATGCCTTTAAGTGCGCAGCGCATGGGCGTTTGAAAGGGATTCTGGAATATACCGATGATCCCATTGTTTCTGCTGACATCCTGGGGAATGCCCATTCTTGTATTTACGATTCGATGATTACCACGGTGATGGCTGGCAATATGGTGAAGGTGTGTGGGTGGTACGACAATGAGTGGGGGTATTCCAATCGGTGCGTGGATTTGATCGCGAAGTTGTCGGAGATGTAGAAATAGTCGCTGATTTTGACTTTTGAGAGGCGATGGCGTGTCGAAATTGTCGATTAAAGATCTGGATTTGAGAGATAAGCGCGTTCTCGTGCGCGTTGATTTTAATGTGCCCATTGAAGATGGGCAGGTCGCGGATGACACGCGATTGCGGGCTTCTTTGCCCACGATCCGACACATTTTGGATGCGGGGGGGCAGCCCATACTGATGTCGCATTTGGGGCGTCCTGATGGCGAGGTAGTGCCCGAGCTATCGCTTAAACCCGTGGCCGAAGCCCTTCAACTCCTGCTGGGACGCGAAGTGCTTCTGTCGCCAGACTGTGTGGGTGAGGCAACAACCTCATTGGTGAAACGCGCGCCCGAAGGTTCAGTTGTACTGCTCGAAAATTTGCGATTTCACGCTGATGAAGAAGCCAATGCACCGGGTTTTGCCACACAATTATCGGAATTGGGCGATGTGTATGTCAACGATGCCTTTGGCAGTGCCCATCGCGCGCATGCCTCTACTGAGGGGATTACCCATTATTTCGTTGATTGCGCTACGGGTTTGTTGATGCAGAAAGAATTGGAGTATTTGGACACGGCATTGGCCGATCCAGGACGGCCTTATGTTGCTATTATGGGCGGGGCAAAAATTTCCGGTAAAATTGATGTGATTGAAAATTTATTTTCAAAAGTGGATACCTTGCTCATTGGCGGTGGCATGGCGTTTACGTTCTTTAAGGCGATGGGCCTGGAAATTGGGAAGTCGTTGTTGGAGAAAGACCGCGTTGGGGTCGCTGCCCATTTGCTCAAGCGCGCAGAGGCTGAAGGTGTCGATCTGATATTGCCAACCGATACGGTTGTGGCGGCAGAGATGACTGAGGGGGTACCTGCTCAGGTTGTGCCACGAGATCAAATTCCAGCGGATTTGGAAGGGTTTGATATCGGGATTGAGACACGGAAACGATTTTCCGATGTGGTTTTAAGTGCCAAAACTGTGGTGTGGAATGGTCCTTTGGGAGTGTGTGAGATTTACTCATTTTCAAAGGGGTCGCGTGCAGTTGCCAACGCACTGGTTACGGCGACAGAGCGCGGTGCAACGACGATTGTTGGCGGGGGAGAAACTGCTGCTGCGATGGCAGATTTTGGCGTGGCGAAAAAATTGAGCCATGTCTCGACCGGGGGTGGAGCTTCGCTGGAGTTTTTAGAGGGCCAAACACTGCCCGGCGTGGCGGCTCTTCCAGATAGGGAAGAGGATGCAGGATAGGTGTTTGTTCAATTTTGAAAGGGAGTTGTGATGCGAACGCCATTTGTGGCGGGAAATTGGAAGCTAAATAAAACATCTGATGAGGCGGAAACCCTTGCGCGATGCGTGGTGGATGCGGTATCGGGTGTGACGGGTGTAGATGTGGCGATATGTCCACCTTTTACGGCGTTGGAACGCGTTTCGAATGTGGTGTGCTGCACTGGCGTAGGGTTGGGTGCTCAGAATATGTACTGGGAGGCTGAGGGGGCTTTTACAGGTGAGGTTTCAGCCCCCATGCTGTTGACTTGCGGTTGTGAATACGTTATATTAGGACACTCTGAAAGACGGCAGTTTTTTGGCGAAACAGACGATACAGTAAACCGCCGATTAAAAGCTGCTCTGAGTGCTGGTTTGAAGCCTATTGTGTGTATTGGCGAGTCTTTTGACGAGCGTCAGAGCGATGTGACTGAGCAGGTGGTTGAGACGCAAACGCGGGGTGCTTTGGATGGCATATCCGCTGATGATGCACAGGGCATTACCCTGGCTTATGAGCCTGTTTGGGCCATTGGCACGGGGCTGACGGCGACGCCGGAACAGGCAGAGGCTGTCCATGCGTTTCTCCGGCAGGTATTGGTGCAAATTTATGACGACGATGTCGCGCAGGCGGTTCGCATACAATACGGCGGGTCTGTGAAGCCAGATAATGCGACAGAGTTGTTTGAGCAGGACAATATTGACGGTGGATTGATCGGCGGGGCTTCGCTGGTAGCTGATGACTTTGCCGCTATTGTAAAAGCGGCTATATAGAGGGTGATATGGAAATTTTTCTTTTGATTGTTCATGTGATAGTTTGTGCGGTACTCATTCTGGTTATTTTGATGCAGCCCGGCAGAAGTGGTGGGTTGTCCGGCGGTGCTTTTGGCGGTATGGGCGGTGGTGGTACATCGATGTTTGGCGGTGGTGGTGCCGTGCCCATGTTGGCAAAAGTGACGACGTATGTGGGGATTATTTTTGCGCTGACATGTATTGGGCTTTGGTACGCAGGGCGTTCGACTGATTCTGTACCTTCAACGGCTGCTGAGCGGTTAATGGAAGAAGGGCAGATGCCCATGCAGCAAATTCCTCAACCTTTGACGTTTCCGGAAACCACTCCGACCGAAGGAACAACCCAGACAGCACCGGCCGATACCGGCAGTACCACGCCGTAGATTTTGTGCCGAAGTGGTGGAATTGGTAGACACGCTGTCTTGAGGGGGCAGTACTCGAAAGGGTGTAGGGGTTCGAATCCCCTCTTCGGCACCACATAAAAGCAAGGGCTTGTGATATGGATCGCAAGCCCTTTTTTTGTAGATAGGAGTAAGATGCCATGTGCAGGCATATCCTCGCCTTGCTATCCATCGTGCTTCTGATCCAACCACTTTGGGCCAGTGTCGCGTTACAAAAAGACCCCAATCCAGATTTTGATAATAGTGGCGTGGTTGATTTTCCCGACTTTTTGCTATTTGTCGATAGGTTTGGGGCGCGTCAGGGCGATGAAAAGTATGATGATCGTTTTGATCTGGATGGCGATGGGGAGATCGGGTTTGGCGATTTTGTGAATTTTGTCGCAAACTTCGGCAAAGCAGTCACACCAGATGGGGGAGCGAACCCTACAGCGGGTGATATAAAAATTCTCGATACGTTATTTGTCTCGAAGGTATGGGCTGGGCATCCCGTTAGTTTTGACCTGTTGACTTATGGCGATGTACAATTTGTCGCATTTTACGATGCCGACCGCAAAATGACGGTGGGGATGTTAGATGCAGAGACATGGACATTTGAACAGCCCCAAGGTGTATGGCTGGAAAATCGGGGCCGACTGTCGTCGGAAACCGGATGGGACACTCACAATTACCTGACGATGGCCATTGACGCCGACGATCACATTCATTTGAGCGGGAATATGCATGTGGATCCGCTGATTTACTTTCGCACAACGCGGCCACTCGATGTGACGAGTTTTGAGCGCATTGGTTCTATGGTAGGAAAAAATGAAGACCGCTGCACTTATCCCGTGTTTATGCGCGGTCCGAATAATGAATTGATTTTCCGGTATCGAGACGGCAGTAGTGGCAATGCTGTTGAATTTTACAATATCTATGATGTTGAGACCAGAACCTGGCGAAGGTTGCACGATACGCCGTTATTGGATGGGTTGGGGCGGATGAATGCGTACGCACGCAGCCCCCAGAAAGGTCCCGATGGGATGTTCCACATGATCTGGATGTGGCGCGATACACCCGATGCTGCGACCAATCACGATATCTCTTATGCCCGCAGCCGCGACCTGGTCGCCTGGGAGACGGGTAGCGGCGATGCGCTGGCGTTACCGATTACAATAGAAAGCGGTGCCATTGTCGATCCCGTACCGCCGAGGGGTGGGATGATCAATATGACGCAGTCATTGGGTTTTGACCATCAGAAACGCCCGGTGATTAGTTATCACAAGCACGATGAGAATGGATATACGCAAGCCTATTGTGCGCGGCTGGAATACGGCGAATGGGCCGTGTACAAGGTGAGCGATTGGACCTATCGGTGGGAGTTTGGTGGAGGCGGATCAATTGTTGCAGAGATTCGGTTGGGGAGCGTGAAGGTAGCATCCGATGGGGGATTGAGTATGAGCTATATACACGTCAAAGAAGGAAGGGGAATCTGGAAGTTGGATCCCCAAAGTCTGCAAGTGATCGGGACGTATCCGCCGCCGCCGAGTGCGATACCCAGGGAATTGGGGCGGGTGACTTCTCAGTATCCAGGGATGGGGATCAACACGCGTTGGGCGCGGGGGGCGGGCACAAGGCCCGGTGAGCGATATCTCCTGCGCTGGGAAACGCTGGGGCGCAATCGGGACCTGCCCCGAGAGGAGATTCCACCGCCGAGTGACTTGAGACTTTATATTCTTGAGAGATGAATGTGCCCTTATTCTGAAAAATCAAGTAGATTGATGTTGCAACGTTGGTTTGGCTGGCCGACCCCTTGGATGTGTTTTGCGCCACTGCTGTATTTTATGGGCATCTTCTTCGGATAAGATAACAGGTGCCCCCGGTTTGTCTTGCGTGCCAACAGAATACCCAGCCGCTTGCATCCGCTTGATTGTAAGCTGCACAGCGTGCCGAGAAATACCCCACTCACGGGCAAGGCCACTGGCTGTATAAGAGACGCGGCCGCGTTCCACAATAATATGACTCTCATCCAATGTAATGCGGGACAGGTCGGCGCGAACGCTGGCTCTTTCGATGGTGATGTTTGTGATCCGACCTTTCTTATCTATAGAAAATAAAATATCCTCATCCTCTCCTCCTGCACCTGCATTCATAGCTCCACCTGTTGCAGGCTTGTCGGAGAGGTCAATGGAAAGAGTGTCGGTCTCGGGGAAATACTGAAAGGTTGACATTATTTTTTCCTTTGTTTTCGCGTGTAATTGCTGTCAAAAAAGGCATTGTGAACTGTTTGACCATCTGGAAGGACCACTACACGGAGATACAACTCGCGCTCCGCAACGTAAATATATCGCTGGGTATTTCCACTGGGCTCTGAGCGGATGGACTCGTATTCTGTCAGGGCTTTTTCAACATATGCACGGTAGGTTACGGATTCGGGATGATTTTTCGCAACAATGGTTTCAAAGTAGGAAGTCGTTTTCATAGTATGGTGGTGTCTTTGTTATGGTATTTTTTAATATAACCAAATGGTGAACTTTTGCAAATACTAAAGCTCATTTGTGAAGCTCGTTTGTTGTGTATATTTTAATATGTGTATAATCTTTATGGGACCCTGAACGGAGAACGCTCTATGAAACGGCTCTATATCGTGCGGCACGCCAAGTCGGATTGGAGTTATGCCGGGTTGGCTGATTTTGATCGGCCGCTGAACAAGCGCGGCAAAAGGGACGCGCCGCGCATGGGCAAATATTTGAAGCGGGCATGGAAGGTCGAGCCAGATTACGTATTGTGCAGCACGGCCAAGCGCGTGCGCTCTACGGTCAAGCGATTGCGCAAGTCTCTCAATTTTTCCAAAAAACGGATTGCATGGCACGAGCGCATTTATTCGGGGCATAGCGGGGATGTGTTGGATCTGATTCGACAGGTCGATAATCGATATCGGGAAGTTATGGTGATAGGACACAACCCGGATATGACCGTATTGGTCAATGAACTGACTGGATCTGCTATTGCCAATGTGCCGACTTGTGGTGTTGCGGGTATTGATCTGCCGATTGATAATTGGTCAGATGCGGTATCGGGGGATCTGGTGTTTTTTGAGGTGCCAAAGTCGATTTGACGTGTCCGTAACTTATCCGAAACCTATCTGTCACAGAATGCGGGTATCTTCTCGCATCAGTCAGCTTCCGCGTGGGGGTCGGGTCTTTACTTGAGGATCGGCCCCCGATTTTTTTATATCTCAATACGTCTCAGATACGTCGAGTACAGTGCTACTTTCTGCCTGTTTGGTCGTATTGGAATTTTTGATCTTTTCCCGGAGTTTTTCATAGAAGAGATCGCTATCAACCGGGATATCTACCCAGTTGTCTGTCCAGGCGGATAAGAGCATGGCGTTGGCTAATTCGACGCCTTTGACTCCTTCGACCCCAGGCGCGAGGAGTGGGCTGCCCGTGCGTATGGCGTCAACCCAATTTTGCGTGATGCCGCGATGGGCTTCGCCACCGCTGCCCGTGGGGATGTCGCATTTCCAGGCTTCGGGGCTGCCAAAGCCGCCTTTGTATTCTTTGCAGAATTTGCTGACGGATTCGCGGGTGCGCCAGAAGGTGATGTTTCCACCTTCCATGACGACTTTGCCGCGATCGCCAGTGATCTCGAGACGGTTGGTGCCTGGGGCTTCGCCTGTTGTGGTGATGAATACGCCCGTTGCGCCATTTTCGTATTCCACGTAGGCGGTGACTTCGTCATCGACTTCGATATCGTGGTATTTGCCAAATCCGACAAATGCCCTGCATCGGATGGGCATACCGCAAATCCATTGCCACAGGTCAAGGTTGTGCGGGCACTGGTTCATTAAGACGCCGCCGCCTTCGCCTTCCCAGGTCGCGCGCCAGCCGCCTGAGTCGTAATAACTTTGCGAGCGGAACCAGGTGGTGATGATGTAGTTCGTGCGCTGAATTTCTCCCAGATCACCCGATGCGACAAGGTCTTTGAGTTTTTGGTGTGCCCCAATGGTGCGCTGGTTGAACATGAGGCCGAAGACGCGGTCGCTTTTTTCAGCTACGGCATTCATTTCTTTGACTTGTTTGGTATAAACACCTGCGGGCTTTTCTATAAGCACATGCAACCCGCTGTTCATGGCTTGAATTGCCAGGGGTGGATGGAGGTAGTGCGGCGTGGCGACAATGACGGCATCGACGGTTCCAGAAGCCATGAGATCATCGGCACTGTCGAATGTGCGGACATTTTCACCCAGGTTTTCGCGTGCCCACTTGATGCGGTCGGGATGTATGTCGCAAATGGCGGTTAGTTCGGCATTGGATACCTGGCCCGGGTGCAAGTAGAGACTATGTCCACTGCCCATGTTGCCGATACCAATAATGCCGATGCGTACTTTGTCCATAAAGTTCTCCTGTTTTTGTGTTGGGGGGGGTAGGGTTTGGTTTTATCCTGCCCATCCTTCCATCCTTACATCCTGATCCTGTTTTTTTCGATATAATCCCAGTTAATATTCATGCCCAATCCCGGACGCTGGGGGACGTGGACGAAACCCTGGTCGTCCATGGGTTCGCCGTGTTCGTGAAGCCAGGACGCGTGTTCGTCGAAGTCGATGAAGGGGTGGAGTAGGCCGCGTTCGTAAAATTCGCCATTGGTCATGGCGCACAGGGCGTGCAGGTTGCCGGGTCCGCCTCCGTGGATTTCGCAGCGCATGCCAAAGGATTCGCACAGGTGAACGGTTTTCATGAGGGGGGTCAGACCGCCCACATCGCCGACGCCGCAGCGAGAAATGTCACAGGCACCGGCTTTGATCCATTCGGCGCGCACATACATTTTGCCTTCGCAGGTTTCGGGGCCACATATCGGTAAGGATGTTTGCTCACAGAGCCAGACATAGGACGACATGCTGTGTTCGTCCATGGGTTCTTCCATCCAGTAATAGTCGAGTTTTTCAAGTCCTTTTGCCAGAGCGAGCGAGGCTTCGCGGTCGTAATAGTGATAGGGGTCGAGCATGAGGGGCACGTCGGGACCGACGGCTTCGCGCACGGCAGCGCAGGCTTCGAGGTCGCGTTTGACACTGGGAGCGCCCTCGTAGGGAGGCTGCCAGGTGTGGAGTTTGAAGGCGGGGTACCCGCGTTTTATACACCATTCGGCAAAACGGGCATAGTCTTCGGGCGTGGCCAAACCGCCTTCGAGGTCGTCGCCGCACATGGTAGATGCATAGGCGGGGACTTTGTCGCGGTACCCGCCTAGCAATTTGTAAACGGGTTGGTTGAGGGCGCGTCCAGCCAGGTCCCAGAGGGCGAGGTCAACGGACATAATGACTTTGTCTGTTACCGTGTCTGAGTTGATGCGCTGGCGGTGGTTGAGGTCGTGCCAGATTTCTTCGCGCATAAAGGGGTCTTTATCAATAAGTTCTGGCTTTATCATGCTGTTGATCACCTGTGCATTTGCGCCAAACCAGTATCCGGATATGTCTTCGTCGGTTGAAATTACGAGCAGGGTTTGAACAGCTTCGCGTTCGGGACCAGGATGCCCGTGTCCATCGCTGTCGCGTTCGGTGTTGGCGATGTATTTGAATTGAATGGTTTCGACATCGGTGATTTTCAAGGGTAACTCCTTTCAATACAGCGGTCTATAACGCAGGTCGCCGCCTTCTTCCTGTTGTTTTTTGTAATCGGCTTCAAGTGCTTCTCGCACCCAGTATTGCGGGGCAGAGACGTAGTTCGATTGGTGTTTTTGGTTGTCAATCCAGTGTTCGAGCAAGCGGGATTTGAGATCGTTTTCAACATGGGACAGGTGCGCGTCACCCGCGCGGTTGACAATTTCGTCCGGATCGTTTTGGAGGTCGTAAAGTTCGGCAGATCCGTCGGCGTAATGCGCGTATTTGTAGCGTTCGGTTCGCACCATAACGCGACCGCCGATTTCGCAAAATGCGGCCTGGCGAATGGTTGCTGTGGGGTCTTTGAATATTGGGCGAATGTCTTCGCCTTGAAGTGTGCTGGGCGGTTCGGCCTCGCAGGCGTGATAAAAGAGGGGTACGAGATCTATGATGCTTACAGGGCCAGGGGCGCGCTGATGGGCGGGGACATCGGGACCGCGAATGATGAGAGGGACGCGAGACATGCAGTCGTAAAAGAAGCCTTTGAAGGGCATGCCGTGATCGCCCAGTGCGTCGCCGTGATCGCTGGTGAAGATGATGAGGGTGTCGTCAAGTACACCATGGGCTTCGAGCGCGGCGATGATTTTGCCAATGCCTTCGTCAATTAAGCTGATGTTAGCGTAGTAGTGCTCGCGCCATTTGCGGTAGTGCTCTGGCGTGGCTTGTGAATAGTCCAGGCGAAACATGGAGTTGGACAGGCTGCCGCGACCGCGGTCTCTTTGTGCGGGTGGTTTGTCGGCGAGTTCTTCCGGGGAACCGACGGATTCGGGTATGGGCGCGTCGGCATACATACGGGCCATGTCTTCAGGGGGGTCATAGGGGTCGTGCGGTCCGGGAAAGCTGACCCATGCGGCAAAGGGGTCGCTCCCATTTTGTTGGAGCCATTCGGCTGCCTGGTCGCCGACAAAGCCATCGACGTGGAATTTGCGGTCGCGCGGTGTGATGGATGCGCCCAGATTTTCGTAATATCCCGGCAATGTCGTGGGGTGCGGTCGGTCAAGGCCGTGTGCCGCGAGAAATTGTACGTGGTGGTCGGGTAGATATATATGCCGTTTGTCTTCGGCCATGATGCGTTCATCAAAACCCTGGTGTGAGTCCCAGGGATGAAAGTGCATTTTGCCGATGGCTGCGGTGCGCCGTCCGGTTTGTGAGATGATATGTGGCCATGTTGGTACGTGATCCGGTAACCAGTTGCCATTGCCAGTCACACCGGTTACGCTGGGATACTGACCGCTCATGATGGATGCACGGCAGGGTACGCATACAGGGGAGGGGACAATGCAATGGTCAAATACTATGCCTTCGCGTGCAAGGCGGTCGAGGTTGGGGGTTTGTATAAAGTCGAGGCCGTAACAGGGGAGGCTGTCCCAGCGCTGTTGATCGGTGGTAATTAAGAGGAGGTTGCGAGCCATAAGGTGCTCCGGAATAGGGGTGAATTCAGGTGGATCAAAAGGACGGGACAAGATAGGATGGGGACACAGGTATGGCAAAGTATTTCTGTTGGTCAAGTTGAGTAGAAAAAAATAAAGAGAGCTTATTTTGTTTTGTATCGCGCAAATCAGGCTCTTATTTTAATCTATATTGTGCTGTTGCTAATCTTGAGGTCTAACACTATCTTGTGGGACGATTTGTTTGCTCTTTTGGATTGCTGCCACATCAGAAGGATGTGCTATGGATGTGTTACTGGATGATGTCAAATTGCCGTCGCATTTAGACCGTCTGACAGATACTGCTCTGGATCTCAGGCGCGTTCAGGGGATGGTGCGTGTTGGATCTGAGGTGTTATTTGTAATCTTGAGTAGTTCCTTGTTCAAGTTGACGACAGAGAGGGCTGTGCTCGAACCCGTGTTTGATTCTGTAAGCCGCTTATGGCCGGCTGATGATAATTGTGCGCTGGTCGAATCCGAAGGCGCGCTATGGCGGGTTGATCTGGATGGTACAAAGGGGCGTTTGCTCACTATTCCCAAAGGGACGATTTCCTATGATGTCAAATGGGGCATACGGGGTCTGGTTGTGGGTGCTCTTGTAGATCGGCGTGAGCCTGTGGATCCCAAAGCACCGTATTTTTATCCCGCACCGAGAGAAAAGGTCACGCTGTGCCGATATGCTTCAATCGAGGGTTGGCACGATCTTGCCGATGTGCCAGAAGGGTGTGGGAACCTGAGTATGTGCCGGTATGGGCGTCGAATCGCGTGGCGAGAATCCCTCAATGTGATTCCCGAAGAAGCGCAGCGAGGAGAGTTTTACGGCTTTGATTTGAATACAAATGAGGTACGGAAACTGACCGAAGGCGCGGGCAAAGCCGGTCGTGCGGTAATGGCCTCAGATGGCTCTGCGCTGCTTTACGAAGCCAATCACGAGACAGAGTATCCTATTACAACGCATACGGATTTGTGGTGGTTGTCATGGGATGGCAGCGAACGGGTGAATCTCACAGAGGGTGGGTGCTATATTGCGCGCTTTGGCTGGGGACCCCGCGAAAAAAACGCCTGGGTGTCGTTTGTGGAGGGTTTGGAAACACAGACAGAAGTGCTGGCTCTGGACGGGATTCCTGAAGGAACATTTGGCGATCTGGACGCGGTATCAGATATTGTGTGGATGCCCGATGGTCTGGCTATTTTTGAAACCGAAGACGCAGAGCGATTTCCCGCAATTTGGACGGGAACGCGCCGTGTGCCTTTGCCTCAGCCTGCGAATTACGAGGATTTGCGCGTTTTAGAAATGGAGTGGGAAGCCCCCGATGGCATGGAGATCGAGGGGGTGCTCTACGAAGCAGACGGCCTTAGAGGCTCTACCCCGTTGCTGGTTTCGGCACATGGGGGACCTGCCGCGCCAGTGGAGAATGTGCGGAGTGAGGCGGTTCGATATCGCCATTTGCTGCGGGCGGGCTACCGGGTTTTTCGTCCGGCATTTCGGGGATCTCTGGGGTTTGGAGACGATTTCGCGCGGAGCAATATCGGATGCCAGGGGCGGGCTGATCTCGAGGATATTATTTCGGGTGTTGATTTTTTGATTGAAGAGGGGCTTGCATTAAAAAATAGAGTGGGTATTTTCGGTGCGTCTTACGGGGGATATATGACTCTGCGGGCACTATCTGTGACGGACCGATTCCATGCCGGTGTCGCGCTTTTCGGTTTTATCGACAACCGGCGGATGACCCTCGAGACGGGTGATTTTACGTATGAGACTGAGTATTTGGAACCGCTATCGTGGCCGATTACAGAGCGTACGCGCGCGGGCGATGTGTTTCCCAATTTAGGCGCAATTCGCACACCACTTCTGTTGTTGCACGGAGACCAGGACCCGATTTGTCCGCTGTCGGAATCCAAAGTCACCTGTCGCGCACTGGAAGCACTGGGGGTGCCGGTGGGGCTTGTGGTGTATCCGGGCGAGGGCCACGGGTTTCGGAAAGAGAAAAACCGCCGCGATAGTGCGCGGCGGACGTTGGCATGGTTTTTGAATTATCTGTCGCCGTGAGGATAATGATTGTAGTTCGCCATGTCATAAGGCTGCGTTGAAATCGCCCAATTGACGCCGAGTTCCGAGAAGAGTTTGCCGGTGCGGAAGCTGCGGTCTAACAGGTCGTCCAGATCCTTGATGATGTGAAAGGTCGCGCCGTCGCGTTCGACGACTTCAATTTCACTGCGATCCACTGTGACGATATTGGGACAGCTTTCGTGGGCGCCATTGACGCACAGAGTTTGTGCGCGTGCGACTTCTGGCGGGCACAGGGGCGTGGCGTTGTTTTGCAATACGTCTATGGCGTTGTGAAACGGGCCGTGGTGATCGCGCAAGTTGTGCTCTTCAAAGGATTCTGTGCTGCCGTCGTTATAGCGAATGATTGACCCTGGGCGGCTCCATTCAACTGTTCCGTGCTCGCATTGGAGTTGCATGAGCGGATTGAAATTTTCGCGTGTGGAATGGGAGAGGCCGATGAGGACGTCAACGCCATTTGCGACAATGCGGAGTATAGCTGTGTCGAGTGTTTCGATATCGCGGGCGCGATAGAGTTCGGCCTGTACGGTTTCGGGTATGGCAGATTCGCAATGGGTTGCGCCACACAGGTACATGGCATTGTTGAGGTCGTGGGCCATGGCGTTGTTGATCGGGCTGTCGAGAATATAGGTGCCGTCGTCGAGTGTGAGCCGTCCGGCCCAGGTATTGCGGCTATAATACAGGTTGTTCCGCGGCCAGCCGCCTTTGATGCGTATGGCGTGCAACTTGCCCAGCCGACCGTCCAATAAGCGGCTTTTGATGGTTTGGATGCTGGGAGCGTAGATCGATTGATACCCGATGAGCGCGATTTTGCTTGTTTTATTTTTTGTATTTATTAGATGATTGGCGTCCTGTACCGTGGCTGATAGTGGTTTTTCACATACGACATTGAATCCCGCTTCGAGTGCTGCGACGGAATAGGGGACGTGATAGTGAATGCCAATGGGCAGGGTGATGTAATCTACGCCTCCTGCACTGAGCAGGTCGTCATAAGTGTCGTAAACGCGAACATTGCGGGTTTTAAATTCGGCGAGTTTTTCGGGGTGGTTTTCCGGGTCAATGACAACGGCGGCATCGAGGCGTGCGCGTTCTTTTCGTTCAAGTGCTTCGACAGAGCGCACATGTGTCTGGCCAAAACCGCCAATGCCAACAATGCCAAATTTTACGGGATTCATGAATTGCTCCTGAGTTAAAAACAGTATCCGCAGATGGACGCAGATGGACACAGATGAAACAAAAAACACAAAAGCTATTGCGGGGGCAACTGAAATTAGTGGCACAAATCGCAGGAGGACATGATGAAAGACATTTTATCTGTTGGGCTGATTGGCGCAGGTTCGAATGCGGGGGGACATGCGCGCGGTATTGAGGCGAATGAGAATATCCGTCTGGCGGCGGTTATGGATATTGACCGCAGTCGGGCAGAGGCTCTTGCCGGTGAACACAATGCCCGCGCTTATGGGGTGTTAGATGATTTATTGAATGATCCCGAAGTGGATGCCGTGCATGTGTGTTCTATTCACAAGGCACATGCCGAGCAGGTGGTTGCTGCGGCGCGTGCTGGGAAACATGTGCTGGTTGAAAAGCCGATGGCGCTGTCTGTGGCCGAATGCGATCGCATGATTGCTGCATGTGAAGATGCCGGTGTGGTGCTGATGGTGGGACAGGTAATGCGGCATTTTCCGGTGAATTTGAGGGTGAAGGCGCTGATTCAGGAGGGGGCGATTGGCGAGGTTGGGCACATGATCCGGAGGCGATACGGCAATTTTGATCCGCCAGACCGATCATGGTATCTCGATCTGGAATTGGGCGGTGTTTGTGTTTTGTATTGTTTTGGTCCGCATGAATACGATATTTTACCCTGGTATATTGATTCTCCCGTTGTAAAGGTATATTCGCAGGGCAGTGAAAGCGCAGAGCGGTACGCGGGGCAAAAGGATTCGTATTCGACGATTATGAATCACAAAGATGGCACAGTGAGTGTGCTAACGCAAACTGTGGTGACGCATACTGGCGCGCACGATACGTATATTATGGGTAGTGAAGGGTCTATTTGGATGACGAATCAGAAATTGATGGTCAATGGCAAAGAAGTGTCCATAGATGAGACATCGCGGGTGGGGATGTCCAATCAGATTGGCGAATTTGTAGATTGTTGTCTCAATGGAAAAGTGCCCGATGCCAATGGCAGGTCGGTGCGGCATACGATGGCTGTGATTGAGGCGGCAAAGCTCAGTGCTGAGTCCGGTGAAGCGGTGATGATAAATGGAGAAGATAAATGAATCAACCCAATGTGATTATTATTATGAGCGATCAGATGAAGGCAACGGCGAGCCATTTGTACGGTAGCGCGTTTTGTCAGACGCCATCTTTAGAGCGAATGGCAAATGAAGGTGTGTTGTTCAAACACGCTGTTACGCCTCATCCGTTGTGTGTACCGTGTCGCATTTCGTTTTGGACCTCTCAGTTTCCGCATTCACACGGTGGGCGGCGGAATCAGACGCTGATGCCAGGGGATGCTATGCATGCGTTTAAGTTGTGGAAAGCAGCGGGATATCGGTGCGGGCTGATTGGGAAAAATCACTGTTTTGAAGAAGAAAGCGATTTCGATCTGTTCGACGTGTGGTGTGAGATTGGACACGGGGGATTGCCCAGAGATGCCGCGACGAAGGGGATGGATTGGTTTCGGTCCCGTGAGTCGATCAATGCAGCACACGCGGTGAGGAAGAATATGCCGGAGACCAGCCCGCAGTTTTCCTATGCGGTTAGCGATTTTCCGCTGAAGGATTATTCGACCGGGTTGGTGGCGGGGCAGACTGTGCGATTTTTGGAGCAATTTGGCAATGATCCGTTTGCGCTGTGGGTTTCCATTCCCGATCCCCATACGCCGTATGAATGTCCCGAGCGTTATGCGATTGCACCCGATGATGTGGTGATGCCGCCCTGGAGAGCGGATGAGTATAGCGATGTTACAGCGCCCGAACGCAACCGGGTATTGCATGCGATGATTGGGGTAGAAGAGGATTCGATTGAAGACGTAAAGGGGTGCGTGGGGGTGTATCACGGGATGGTGCGTTTTTTAGACGATGGCGTGGGGCAGATTTTAGACGCGCTGGATCGGCTCAATTTGCGAGAGAATACGATTGTGGTTTTTTGCGCGGATCACGGGGATTTTTCGGGCGAACACGCGCAAATTGCCAAGGGGGGTGCATTTTACGATTGTCTGACGCGCGTGCCGCTTATTGTGTCGTGGCCGGGGCGGGTTCCGCAAGGTGTGGTGGATGAGAGTTGTGTCAATTTGATCGATATTGTGCCGACGGTTTTGCAATTGCAGGGATTTGATGTGCCGCGTTCTATGCACGGGGAAGGGTTGCCCACGGTTACGGATGCGGCACCGAGGGATGCGGCGTTTTCAGAATACGGTGCAGGTGGACCGGCTTTTACAATGGCGGATTTGGAACAGCTTGAGAAACCCTGGGGACGACGGGCTATTGGACAGTCTTTACAATGGCGCGAGGCTGAGGGTCGCCGCAAGATGGTGCGTACAGCCGAATGGAAGTATGTGCATGATCCTATGGGAGATCGGGATGAGTTGTACGATCTGGTGAATGATCCGTGGGAATTGTACAATGTGATGGATAATGCCGATCACCGCGATATCATCGTAGATTTGCAACTAAAATTGGCGGATTGGAGTATTCGCACAGAGGATGCGAGACCCGTACCAATGCCAGCGCGAGGGATATAACTATGAACCAACCACATCCAGAAATACAGAAATTCGTACAGACATTTGAAACTGCGATGCGCGAAGATGGGTTGACGGATCTGCACAGCAGAGGGGTGGAGACTGCAAGGGATTTTAACGATTCACGCAAAATGCCAGATGATATGTTGCCGCCTATTTATCATGTAGAAGATAGCGCGATTCAGGGTGCAGCAGGGGAGATTCCCATTCGCATTTACCGCCCCAATGACGACCGCGAACTGCCGTTGCTCATGTGGTTTCACGGTGGGGGATGGGTGCTGGGCGATCTGGATACGGGGGAGTTCAAGTGCAGAAAGCTCGCGCATGATGTAGGGTGTGTTGTCGTTTCAGTCGATTATCGCCGTGCGCCAGAAACGCCTTTTCCCGGTGCGATTGACGATTGTTTTGCCGCTACGTTATGGGCGGCGTCTTCAGCCGATGAATTGGGGATTGATTCTTCCCGCATTGCCGTGGCTGGCGATAGTGCCGGGGGCAATCTGGCCGCCTGTGTCGCCCTTCGCGCCCGCGATGCAGGGCTAAATATCGTTTTTCAATTGCTCGTTTATCCCGTTATTGAGGCAAATTTTGATCGTGCCTCTTATTCCGAAAATGCCGAGGGGTATTTGCTCACGGCCAGTGCAATGAAGTGGTTCTGGGATTGTTATGTTCCCAATATCGCAGACCGAAACCATCCCGATGTTGCGCCCATTCGCGCGCCTGATCTGTCTGGCCTTCCGCCCGCGCTGGTTATGACCGCTGAATTTGACCCGCTCCGCGACGAGGCCGAAGATTATGGTCATGCCTTAAAAGCCGCTGGTGTTGACGCTGTCACACGGCGGTATATTGGCATGACGCATGCGTTTTATATGTTGCCAACCGAAACGCCAGTTGCTGTAATTGACGCGGCGACCAATGAATCCATAGAGGCATTGCGTTGGGCTTTTGATAAGTAGTCAACACCCACGCGGCTGATCAACAATAGGAGACCATCTATGTCGTCTATAAAAGAACAATATATAGAAGAGGGATACGTCGTTGTCAAAGATGTGCTCAATCCCGAGCAGGACATTTATCCCTTGCAAAAAGCCTATTCCTCGCTCCTTGATGCGCTGGCGCAGATTTATCTGGTTGAGGCTAATTCTGAAGCACTGGATAGATTTGATGAGATGTCTTTGCCCGAGCGGTTTGCAATGTCGCTCGGTGCCAGTCGGGGAACGGTTTTACACCATCTCGATCCCGTGCTGAATATCTTTGTTCCGACTTTTCAGTGGCGCAAAGACCTGCCCGATGCACGGATTCCCGAAATGTTTGCTCTTATGCGCCATCCAAAAGTATTAGATGGTTTGGAAGCTCTTATCGGGCCGGAGATAGCTGCGTCGCCGATTTATCATTTCAATCTCAAACTCGCACCCGATCATCTCAAGCTGGCAGATCAGGTGGCCGAGTCCCTGGGCGCGGATCTCTCGGAGGAAGGATTTTATACATTTCAGGTGGGTAAAACCGGATGGCATATGGACGCTGTTTCGGGGTTGAAAGATTCTCATGAGAGCGAGATTGTCAATGCGTGGATTCCAATTACCCATGCTACGGAAGAAAACGGCTGTTTGGTGGTTATTCCGGGCAGTCACAAAGAAGGTGTCAAATATCGCCCCTATCCGGAAGACCTCGACACGCAGGGTGTTGCACTGCCCGTTGGTCCTGGAGATATTGTTTTTTTAGATAATAAAGTGATGCATAGCTCTGTGCCCAACACGAGCCGAGAAGATTATCGCTGGGCTTATAATTTCCGATATCTGCCGATTGGGCAACCCCCTGGCCGTCCCTTTATACCGGGTTTTGTTGCGCGCAGCTACTCGGCTCCAGAAACAGAATTGCACAATGCCTATATATGGAGCGCGATGTGGGTTCGCTGTCTGGACTATCTCACTGAAAAGGGCGCCCCCACATCTTATGAGGGCGTGAGCAAGATGGGTCTTGAGGAAGCGCGGGCGATTACCAGCCATTGGCGCGAACTCGCCCCCGATGTGGATGGCTGGTTGCGCCTGGGGAAGGATTGATATGGATAAGGTAAAAATCGGTATTATCGGTCTCGGCTCTTTTTGTTCGGGCTATCATATTCCGAATTTGCTCAACAGATCGGATGTGGAGGTCACGGCGGTTTGCGATATTTCTCAAAAATGTCTGGACGGGCGCAATAGGAGGTTGCGGGATAGTCAGACATTTACCGATTATCGCGATATGATCGATCCGGATTTGATTGATGGCGTTTTTGTCAGTACGCCCAATCGGGCGCATTTCGCGTCCTGCAAGTTGGCTCTTGAGCGCGGTATTCCGGCGATTGTCGATAAACCGATTACGGTGACTTTGGAAGATGCCGAGGAACTCGTCGGGTTGAGCAAGTCGCATAATTGCATTTTGATGACGGCGTTCACGCGCCATTTTATGTCCAGTACGGAGTACGTGCGAAGGGAAATCGCGTCGGGTGCGATCACCCCGCAAATGCTCACGGCTGTCCAGCGGCAAAGTCCCATCAAGCGCGGTATAGAAGACGGGGGCATGTTGCACCGGCGCACGATTCATATTACAGATGTTTTGCCGTGGATCACGGGCAAGCGCGTGGTCAAAGTGGAGGGCAAAATTCAATACGAGACTGGACACATTGAGGAAACGCTGGTGGATATGCGTATCGAGTTTGAAGGAGGTTTGTGCGCCAGTCTGCTCTGTATTAAGGCCTGCGACGAAAATCAGGATGAGGTCAACATATATACTGACAAGCAGAGTTATCGCCTGGAACGCGCCCGCCTCTACACGATTACGCGCAGAGGTGGCTGGCAGCGCGTGGAGAATCTGCCAGAGTACGGCAATTCGAGCGATCATTTTGTCGAGGCGATTAAAGGCAATTGGCCCGATCCCGATGACCCTTACGCCGATCTGCACAGTGATGACGGTCTCCAGGCACTGCGCGTTGTTTTTGCCATGCACAAAGCCGCACAGACAGGGCGCGTGGTGGATGTTTAAATTAATTACACCTACAATAGGAAACTAAAAATGCCTTCTCAACCGAATATCGTTTTTATTCACGCTGAAAGCATGGATGGGCGAAAGATGGGCTGTATGGGTCATCCTGCCATGCAAAATGCCACGCCCAATATGGATCGCCTCGCCAGCGATGGGGTTTTGTTTGCGAATGCGTACACGAATTGCCCGGTGTGCAACCCATCGCGTGCGAGCATGTGGAGCGGAAAATATCCCAATTATTACGATTGCTGGAACAATCACGAAGGGTTGCACGAGAATGTGCCCACGTATCAAAATACATTTGAGAGCGCGGGTTATCAGACCTCTGCTATCGGTCCTATCGATTATGCTTATGGCAAACACTCCATCCGCGACCGCATTGGCTCGTGGACGCGCGCAGCCAATATTCGCCGTCCTTTGTGTCGCACGACCTTGCCGCAAGTTGTAGATGATGGCAAGGCGAATGGGCGCGATTGGGACCGCACGTATCAGGCTGTTGATCAACTGCATCAATACGCGAGGAGCGACCGGCCTTTCTGGCTTTATCTCACCACGGGATTGGTGCATCCCGCATTTACTGCCGAGAAACGCCATATGCCGTTGATCGATGCGGATAAAGTCGATATTCCGCCAACATTGATGCCGCTTGAGGATACGCACAATCAGGCGATTGCGTACCAGCGCGTGACCAAAAATTGCGATAAACAGTTCTCTGAGAACCTCGTCCGAGAGATTCGGCATACGTACTTTGCGATGATCGCCGCGCTCAATGAGATGGTCGGTCGGGTGCTTCAGACCGTCGATGATCTGGGGCTGCGCGACAACACGTATGTCATTTTTTCAAGTGATCACGGTGAGATGGCTGGGGATCAAAACCAAATACTCAAGCGTTCTATGTACGAGGCGTCATCTCATGTTCCTCTCATTATTCGCGGTCCCGATGTGCAAAAAGGCGTTGTTGTCGATACACCTGTTTCTCTCGTTGATCTATACCCCACATTTATGGATATGGCGCGTATCCGCTATGACGATTATGCGGATAATGCAGCGTATCCCGATGCGCTGGACGGGGAATCCTTATTTCCGCAACTCGTCGAGGGGACGGGGCGCGAACGCGATTGGGCTATGTGCGAATACCACGGTGATCGCTGTGCTACGGGTACATTTATGTTGCGCCAGGGCGATTGGAAATACGTCAAGCACACGGGTTTTGACTCCGAACTCTTCAATCTCAAAGACGATCCCGACGAAACGACGGATCTCATTCATGACAAACCGGGAATCGCCCGAGAATTGGATCGGGTGCTGACCGAGAATTTCGATTGTGAAGGCATTGATGGGCGGGCCAAAGAATACGACCGCAAAAGTTTTGTCGCCTGGCGGGAGCAGGCTCTGAAAGAAGGCGTTTACGAGGATACAATGGCACTCGTCTATAGCGGTCACGACCGCATTTGTATTGAGGATATTGCGCCGTGGACAGACGCGGATGAACAGCGGATTGAGGCGTGGCTGGATGGCAGTAATCAGAAGGGGCGGGTTTGAGACCCGCCCGTACGTTCTTAGCCGTTATCATCCAAAATCACAACTTCTAATACTAACATGCCTACCGCACTTCTCATTGTCGATCACGGTTCCAGGCGTGAAGAAGCCAATCAGATGCTTCACGGCGTTGGCGATATTTTGCGTCGAGCGCGCTCCGATATCATTGTCCATATCGCGCACATGGAACTGGCCGAACCCACTATTAGACAGGGTATTGATGCATGTGTGCGCGAGGGGGCGAGCGAGATAATTGTTCATCCCTATATGCTTTCTCCCGGACGCCATGCCATGGAGGATATTCCGCGTATGGCAACAGAAGCAGGGGCGGCATATCCAGATGTACATATCCGCGTTACCGAACCTCTTGGCCTGCACGAAAAACTATGTGAGGTCATTCTTCAACGCGCCGGGTTGTAACTATGTCCACAGAAACCGCGCCATCTTTTCGTTCTGACTCAAGAGGGTCGTTACGCCCAGTTTTTTATATTACCGCTGCACACATGGCGTTGGATTTTTATATGGTCCTCACGCCGCCATTATGGGCTTTTTTTCAGAGCCATTACAATCTCACGGTAGCGCAGTTTGCTTATTTGCCCACGGTGATTGTCTTTTGCGGTTCTATCGCGCAGCCCTTTATGGGCTATTTTAGCGACGGACGCGATCGCATGGCCCTCGCTGCGCTGGGACTTTTTGCCACGGGCATTTTTGTTTCTTGTATCGGCTTTGCACCCACCGTTTATATACTCGCTGCTTTTTTAATTTTCGCGTCTTTTGGGTCTTCTCTTTTTCATCCCACCGCCGGAGGATTGGTTACGGCTTTAACGCCGCATCGGGCCAATCTGTCTATGGCCATTTTTCTGACGGGGGGAACTCTGGGGATGGCCCTCGCTTCAATTACCGGAACACAGATTGTCGAGCGATATGGCATCGAATATCTGTGGCTTATTGTCATCCCCGTCTTGATTCTCGCGCCATTTATCCTGTGGCAGGCTCGAAAAGTTCCCGTGCATGAACGCCGCGTAACTGCTGGTAAAATCGATTTCTCCATTTTGAGAAAAACCCGATCTCTGCGGGCGCTTTTTGCTTTTTTGAACAAAACCCGCTCTCTTTGGACGCTTTTTGCCATCAGTGTTTTGCGCTCTATTATTCACACGGGATTTGTCAGTTTTACGGCTATTTTGGGGGCGTCTCGCGGTTGGACTACCAGTGAGATCGGCTGGGTTTTTTCCTGTTATTTGCTTTCCAGCACGCTGGGGCGTATCACGGGTGGTTATCTGGCAGATCGCATGTCTCAGCGCAAACTCCTGGCTTTTTCGTGTGCTTCATCCGCAATTTTTCACGCGGGTTTTTGCCTGACAGACGGATACGTATCGCTCATTTCGTTTTTTGTGGCGGGGTATTTGTTCGACCTCGGCATTACGACAAATATCTCTTTGGCGCAACGCGCTTTGCCGCACAATACGAGTACGGCGACCGGATTGGTGATGGGCTTTTCCTGGAGTATGGCGGGTCTTGCTATGATCGGCGTGGGCAGTCTTGCGGAGTGGACCTCTACAGCTACTGCGCTTACGATTGTCTCCATGGTGCTTGTTCCGGCGACTCTTCTGGTTGCACTGCTGCCTGCAGAGTATGGCGAGGTAAAGAATAAAAGGTGAGGTGGGATGGCGCACACAAAGACACGAAGACACAAAGAGAGGCGAGAGGCAAGGAGGGGATGGGGAGGTCTGCTTGGTTGCGTTGCGTGTGTTGTGTTTATCAGTATTTGCTTTGCACAGATAGTGCACGCGCAACCCGCGTATTCTCCCGGGCAGATTCTCGTCAAGTTTCGCAGCGCAAAGCCGGTGCTTTCACAATTTAACGATCTATCAGAGCGCTATGGTGTGACGGCGATTGAACCTCTTTTTACGCCGCGAAGTGCCAAGGCTGTTTATCCCCATCCTTTAACCTGGGTGTACCGCGTGCGCTTGTCGGGAGATCCTGCCGAAGCCGCAGCCGATTACGCATTGCGCCCCGATGTTGTGTACGCGCAACCCAATTATTTGTTTACTCACCAACAAGTGCCCAATGACCCGCGCTATAGCGATCAACACGGCCTTCAGATCCTCGATTGGGAGATATTGCAACAAAATCTTGGTCCCATTCGAGAACAGGTCATTGTCGCAATCATTGATTCTGGCGTCGATTATAACCACGAAGACTTGCGCGACAATATTTGGCACAATGCGGCAGAAGCAGGCGGCGCGTCTGGCGTTGATGACGATGGGAATGGGTATATCGACGATATAAGAGGTTGGGATTTCACCCATGCGCCCGACCTGCCGGGGATGGGCGATTATCTCAATCGCGACAACGATCCGCAGGATGAATCGGCGCACGGGACGCGCGTTGCTGGCATTGTTGCTGCCGCTGCGAATAACAATAGGGGAATTGCCGGTATTGCGCCCAATGCACAGCTTATGGCACTGCGAGCGGGTTTGAGACGGCTTGGTGGCATTGGCTTTCTCGAAGAAGATGATATCGCTGCGGCCATTCTCTATGCCGTAGAAAATGGCGCGCATGTCATTAATATGAGTTTGGGGGGACCTGAGCGCACTTTTATTCTGGGCGACGTAATCCAATACGCGCACGCTCAGGGCGTTGTGCTCGTTGCCTCTGCGGGTAACTCCGGCGACGAGTTGGGGTATCCCGCGGGCAATCACTATACGATTGCCGTAGGTGCGGTAAATTCCTCCGACCGCCTGGCGGGTTTTAGTAGCACGGGCGCGTCGCTCGATCTGGTTGCGCCGGGTGTCAATATCCTTAGCACACGTCTCAACAATCGCTATGCCTCAGGCTCTGGCACTTCTTTTTCCGCACCTCATATATCTGGTTTGGTCGCGCTGATTCTCTCGCGTCGGCCCGATCTTTCGCCTCACTCTGTACGCAATTTGCTCATCGCATCCGCAATTGACCTGGGTCCGCCGGGTCACGACAATGAGTATGGCGCAGGGCGCGTAAGTGGGGCGCAACTCGCAACTCGCCTGAGTTCTTTCGATTCGCTGACGGTTGCAATTCAAGCTCCCGCCAATGATCAAGGAGAAGAGACAGCGTTCGATATTCGCGCTTCTGTTGCGGGCGCGCAGGTCACGGGTTATCGCCTGTCTTATGGTTTGGGGCACAATCCACATACGTGGATACGTCTTGCAGAAGGATTGCCCTCTCTGGACATTCGCCATACGTGGGATATTTCTACTTTTGCAAATTCTGATGTGGTTTTGCGACTCGAGGCAGATTTGTTGGATGGTGCGGTTGTGGAAGACCGCGTTCGCGTTGCCATTGAAAAAGCAGCGCCCTCTATCACTTCACTTGCGTGTGGCGATGTATTGGAGGGCGACCGCCTCGTTTTTGAATGTCGCTGGCAAACCGATCAGCGCGCACACGGGGGTATTGCTTATCGCTATGGCGCGGATTTTGATACTCTTTACACCGGCCTGGTGCAAAACAAACACCGCGTTGTTCTGCCCCACACATTGCCAGCAGGTGTTGTGACATTTCACGTTTTGGCTGATGGAGAAAACAATATCCGCGCAGTGCATCCGGCGCAGACCATTGATTATGTTCCTTTTCGTGTCCCGCAAAATGGCTTTTCGGAAATGGGTACATTGCCCGATGGTTTTTTGCCTGATCGCGCGTCGGATTTCGACCGCGATGGCAGGTTGGAAATCGCGCTTATGCCCTATGTTAGCGGCAGTTACGGACCCGTGCATATTTACGAACGCCAGACGGATGGTACATTTACCGATGAATTTCAAAGCGATGAGCGTTTTTTGCCCTGGGCAATTGGCGATATTACAAATGATGGGACCGATGATTTATTGGGTGTGACTTATGAGCGTCTTGTGCTTTTTACAGATAGCTTCTCCAATCCCTATCCCTCGCAAGTGGAATTTGAACAGCGCGACACCTGGGGCGGCGATTTTGCCGATGTGGATGGCGATAGCATTCCCGATATTATCGCTCGTTCAGGTGGGCAGCGCGGTATCCGCGTGATTCGCAATCTCGGTAGTGTGATCCGCGAGGAGACATTTCTCACCGATCCCTCACAAGGCACTGGCGACCTTGGCCCGCGTTTTGTGGTTGCGGATTTTGATCGGGATGAGCAGCGGGAAATTCTTGCTGGCGATGCCGATGGCGATCTCTGGATGTACGAATATCGCGCGGGGATATACGTGCAGACATGGTACTTGCCGGGCGATGGGGATGCGCGCTGGATTGGCGGGGGTGTGGATTTGGACGACGATGGATTGGTAGAATTTGCCGTTGCCCGTGCCTATACAGATACGTATGATCCTTCCAATGGTTTCTGGGAGTTGGAGATTTACAGCGCGCGTGCGCCCGATACTTATGCACGCGAATGGACGACGCGGATCAACGGCGTGGTGACTATGGGCAATGGGATTTCAGCGGGGGATGTCGATGGGGATGGACTGGCCGATTTGCTACTACTTTTCGCGCAGAGAAGCCAGATCACTATCGCCCGATCTGGCATACGCCGGTGGGTTTGATGCGCCGCGCGCTCATTGCTGATCTGGACAAAGATTTTCGCAATGAGGTACTTTTTAATCTTGATGGTGCAGTGCATATTGTTGAGCGCGATGAACCGCCGGTTACAGTAGGGTCGCCGCAGATTATACGCGCGCGTGCTCTGGGACCAACCCGCGTCGAAATCAACTGGATGCAAGTGCCCGATGCGTCTTCTTACCAGATTTATCGCGCTGTTGGCGATGGTGCACTCAATTATTTTGATGAGATAAGCGACCACACGGTGTATATCGATTCTTTGCTGACGGAAGGCCAGACCTATCGCTACCAGATTGTCGCAGTGGCCGATTGGGACCTGCGTTCGGGTATTGTATCTCTCACGCCAAACCGTGCGCCAGAAGTCGTGCGTGTTGAAACGCTATCGGACAGTCAGATTCAAATTTTCTTTTCAGAGGAGATGGGATCAGACGCGGCACTGCCATCGAGTTATTTGCTCAGCGGTGTTGGACAACCGACATCTGTGGTTCTTGACCAGCAAAATACCCGAGCGATTCTGTCCTTTGCCGTGCCGTTCCCTGCCCGCTATACATTGACTATTTTGAATGTTTCCGATGCGAGTGGTACACCTCTTGGGCTGACAACTATTGCAGATACTGTTGACCCGGATCTTCTCGCACGAGCCGATGCCGATGGCAGTGGTATTGTCGATTTTGCGGATTTTCTGGCTTTTGTCCGCGCATTTCAAACTTCCGATTCCACATTTGATTTTGACGGCGATGGTATCGTCAATTTCCCCGACTTTCTCATCTTTGCCAACCTCTTTGGTCGCAAGGTTGGCGTTGGGGGCTAAGGCAGGGAGTAGTTATGAATATTGGTATTCCCCGGCGCGCGTTTTTTCAGGTGGCTTTTCCCTGTGCGTTCCG
>JAGWBW010000007.1:0-39983 GCA_021295695.1 Candidatus Latescibacterota bacterium | reverse complement strand
GGGATTGAGGGCAAAAATCCCTTTGCCGATGTGTATATGGCATGGCACGATACCGGATTGTTTTTTGCCGTTGATGTAAAAGGTGCTGGAGGACGTGCGCCCGATGTCCGCCGTCCATTGCGCGGTGATGGTTTTCAGGTGTGGATTGATACGCGCGATGTGCGTAATGTGCCGCGAGGAAGCCGCTATTGTCATCATTTTTGTTTTTGGCCGGGCAGGAAAAAGGGCAGGGCAGGGGGAAGACAGTTTCGTTTGCGACGGGCGAGGGCGCATCCGAGGTTGTGCGATCCCGAGCGTTTAGTGGTGGCTTCGAAGATGCTCAAAACAGGGTATTGTCTGGAAGCGCATATTCCCGCTGCTGCAATGACCGGGTTTGATCCCAATGAGAATAATCGGATCGGTTTTACTTATTTGTTGCGCGATAAAAATTTGGGACGGCAAGTTTGGACGGCAGAGGAGATTTTGCCCGTGTCTTATGATCCGAGTTTGTGGGGTACAGCAGAATTGGTGAGATAAGTGTTAAAAGGCGAGGAGGTTTGTATTTCGCCAAATAGTTTTGTATATTGGAGGCATTGAAGAATAGCCTCAAATCGGCGATGGATTTGTATTCAAGGTTGGTACATGGCACAAGATAGCGAAATTTCTCAAGACCTCACCGCTCGCGTGGAGCGTTTGGAGTCGCTGTTGACAATTAGTCGGTTGATGAATGCGACGTCAAACCAGGGCCGGTTGATCAGTGGTATTGCGCATGAGATCTCCACGTATTTGGAGGCGGAACAGTGTTCGATTTTTTTTCACAATCGCCTGACGGATGAGCTTTATACGCATGTTGGTGCAGGGGTCGAAAAAGACACGCAGGTGCGAATCCCGAGCAATAGGGGTATCGCAGGGCATGTGTTTAAGAGCGGTGATGTACGAAATGTCTTAGATACCTCCAAAGACCCTTTATTTCACAATGTGCTTGGGTATGAAACGCGTACCATGCTGGCCTTCCCGCTGCACAACAGACGCGGAGAGGTGATAGGTGTGCTGGAACTCCTGAACAAGCAAGATGATCCGGGTTATTTTACAAAAGATGATGAGGATTTTCTGCACGAGGTGGCCGCGCAAATCGGTGGGTTGGTCGATATGATGTTGCGGCGCGAGGAGATGGCCCACCGCAATGAGTTGCTCGAAGCACAAATGGAGCGCTTGTCGGGATTTGAGCACCTGGTGGAGGACCGCACGGTTATCAATACCGTGTTTAAGTACAATCGCAAGATACACTATTGGGCCGGGCTTGTCGGCATGATTTTGTTGGCGCTAATGTCTATTACCTCGCTGGTGATGGTGCGATCTGCTGATTTCCGGAAAATCATGCTGGAGTTGCATTCGGGGGTTAGTTTTGCGGGTGCTAGCAACGCGTATATTTATACCGATATCGTTGCCTATGTTACGTTGACAATTTGTCTTTCTGGTTTTCTAATGTATGCCTATCCACCATTGAATCGCTGGATGAGGGCCAAAAAGGACCGGCTTTCGCGGTTTATGATTCAGGCAGGAGTGCGTCAGCACAATCAAAATCGCCGGGTTCAGGAGGGATTGAGAAAAGTGTTGGGGGGCCGAGATAAGCCCTCTGGAAAAACTTGATTTTGTGTTGAGAAAAGTTTATTATCATGGTCCGCGATGTGAAATGAGAAAGGAAAGAGGAGGAAGCAATGCGCTATTTGAGGTTTATGGCTTTGGGTTCGGTAATTTTGGGGGTTGTGATGGCTGGTATCGCTGGCTGTGGTGGGGGCAGCGAACAGTCGGACAATAAACTGCCTGTAAGACGTGCGAAAATGCGCGAGATTAAGCTGAGTACAGACCGTATTATGGTCGCGCTGAAAAACGAGACTGTTGAAGGCGTTGCCGATGATGCCGAGAAAATTCAGGATGCGTTGAAAGCGGTGATCGATCTCTATCCACCAGAGCACGAAGAGAAGTACACGATTTACAACCAGGCATCTCAAACATTGGCTCTGGGGATTGCATCGGCTGCTAAGGGGGGAAATGTCAAGGAGGCGAATAAGAAGTTCCGCGCTATGGTACCTTATTGCGGCAAATGCCACGAAGATTGCGCGTTTATGCTGGCTCCCGCATTTCCAGAGTATGAGGAGTGAGCCAGTGTAACACAAACGAGTATAACGAAAAAGCGTCGGCTAACATCGCCGACGCTTTTTTATTTTTGGAAGTACTCAGAATCGCCAGATTTTCAGGGCGGTTTTTCCAAATATCCATTCTCTGTCTTCTTCGCTGAGGTCAGATAGATAATCCATCGGAACTTTGAGGCTATTGTCGTAGCCTTCGCGTCTGCTCACGGGGGGATAATCGCTTCCCCACATGACCCTTTGGGGACCAAAGGCTTCGATGGTCATGTCGGCGAGCGGGGGGATGGGATCAAAGGGCAGGGGAACGGGGCAGATTTCGCCGAATCCGGGAAGTTTGATGGACAGATTGGGCTGTTCGGCGAGTTCGAGGATTTTTTTGAACGTGTCATAAGGGGGCTGTTGGCCTTCTCCAATACCCGCGAGGTGTTCAATTACAATGGACAGATTTGGAAATTCTCTGAGCACTTCTGCAAATTCATCGCTCAGAAGACTCTGGGGATTGCTTGGCGCACTGACGACGAGGTCGAGTTCGGCGGCCGTGCGCCACTGTGCGAGGGGATCGGCGCAATCGGCGCGGCTATTTGCCGGGAGACGAATGCCGACAATATCCTGTTCTGCCCATTGTCGTATGGTCGTGCCATCGTCTGTTGGGTCAACGATCATGGCCGCTTGAAAATTTTCTGGCTGTGCCGCCATGCTGTCGAGCATATACTGGTTATCCGAGTTCCCTGCGTATTGGATGAAGACAGCTCGATCGACGCCGGATGTGTTCATGTGGTAGAGAAGGGATTCCAGGGGTTCGTATTTGTAAAGTCCAACGTGGCAGTGTGTATCGACAATGGTCATTGCGTTTTTACTCCGAAGGGGTGGGATCAAAACAATGCGCCCTGTTCGGGCGGTTGTACGGGTTTAAGACAGTCTGGCGTGTCATTCATCGGACTGTTGACAAGGGTAGAAACAGGATGTGCGATCATCTCTTGTGCGGAATAGGGAACGAAAAGGTCTTGCAGGTCTGTTCGCTCTGCTGGATCGAGCCACAGGTCATACGCGTTAGCCGGTAGAATGACGGGCATGCGATTGTGAACTGATGCCATGAGGTCGTTGGGTTCGGTTGTGATAATGGTGCAGGATTGGATGCTTTCTCCTTCAGGTGAATGCCACAATTCCCAAAGGCCAGCAAAGGCAAAGGGGGTGCCGGATTTGAGCGCGATGTACATAGGGGTTTTGGTTCTGCCGTCGGGATTGCGTTGCCATTCGTAAAATCCCGTTGTGGGAATCAGACACCGCCGTCTTTTAAAAGCCGTGCGAAATGAAGGTTTTTCCGCAAGGGTTTCTCCCCGCGCATTGATGAGTCGGTTGCCAATTTTGTGATCTTTTGCCCACGATGGAATAAGTCCCCATTTGAAGGTGTCTGCCCGCGGCTCGGCATTGTTGGCAATTGCCGTGATATCCTGGCCCGGTGCGATATTGTATCGCAATGGCATCTCGTTGGGGAAAATAACTTGTGGAAATGCGAGTTGGTTTTCATCGCATTGGGCAGCATAGACAAATCGACCGCACATGATAGGGTTCCTTTGGAAAGCAGATATCGGGAATTAGCGATCAGCTTTTAGATCCCTACTCATCCTGGACGCCTGCTTCAAGCATACAGGGGTGACGACAGGAATAGCGATTGTCATCGCGGCATGTTTAAAGCCGCGATCCAGGAGGTTTTTAGCTGACTGTTGACCGCTTATTTATGTATAGTCTGTTCTCGTCAAATGTCAAGGTCTTTCCCGTAATAATTTTGCTTGCTCGCCGAAGGGTGTCTCATTAAATTGAGCCGCGTTTTATAGATTGATCTTTACATTTCCGATTGGAGGGTGTTATGGCAGCAGAGCTGGGTTTTGGCGTTGTTGGACTGGGTATGGGCAAGAACCACTGTCGGTCTGTCGCACGGGCCAAAGGCGCGAAGTTGGTGGCCGTGTGTGATGTGGATGAGGAGCGTTTGGGATCTACGGCTGAGGAATACGGGTGCAAAGCTTATACGAGTTATGAAGAGATGCTTCAGGACGATGAGGTCCAGATCGTCAATGTTTGCGTTGAGTCCGGAAAACACGCCGAACTGGGTATCCAGGCCGCAGATGCGGGCAAGCACATGATCGTTGAGAAGCCCGCGGATATTACGCCTGAGCGCGTTGATCAGCTGATTGGTGCGGTGAAGGATGCCGGCGTGAAGGTTGGATGTATTTTTCAAGCGCGTTTGGAACCTTTAAACAGGCGGATTAAAGATGCTGTTGATAGCGGTAAGCTGGGCAAATTGATCGGCGTTCATGGCCATTTGCCCTGGTATCGAGCGGATAGCTATTATCAGGGTGCGCATGGATCGTGGAAGGGAACGTGGGATCTCGATGGGGGAGGCTCGTTGATGAATCAGGGCGTGCATACCGTCGATTTGATTCAGTGGCTCGCTGGCGGTGTCGAGTCTGTGATGGGCATGTTTGGCGTTTTTGGACACGATATCGAAGCAGAAGATCAGACTGTGGCGTTGTTTAAGTTTAAGAATGGTGCGATTGGCACGGTTTATACAACGACTTGCTGCTATCCAGGGCTTCCGCAACTGGTGACTATTTACGGCGAGAATGGGTCGATTATGAAAGATGCTTCGAAGCTGATTTCCTGGAAGATTCAGGGTGAAAACGAGGCATCGGAAGAAGCAGAGATGCTGGGATTTTACGGCGCTCAGGAGGACAAGCAGAAGAATATTTCAGCAGACCCAATGGCTGTCAGTTCCGATGGGCACACGTTGATCATCGAAGACCTCATCGGGGCGATCAATGAAGAGCGCGAGCCTATGATTGGCCTTGAAAGCGCACGCCACGCCGTGGAAATTATTACTGCGGTATTTGAATCTGGACGCACGGGGCGAGAAGTTAAGGTGGGGTAGTAATAATCCACTGCTAAAAATCAAAAAGCCAGACATTGCGTCTGGCTTTTTTTTATCACAGATTGTACCCGGGAAATGCCTCCGCCATCGCTTCTTTGTCCGTGCCTGCGAATAGCCGGTCTCCGGTGTATATCAGTGGACGGCGTATCAGCCGGGGCTGTTCAATCATGAGGCGAATCAGTTCATCTGCCGATACTTTCTCCCGGTCGAGTTTCAGCGTTCGTGCCGAGGGACTCCGCCACGAGAATATGTCGAAGGGCGGAGTGTCGCCGAGCAATTCCCTGAGTTCTTCCTCTGTGAATTCATCCCTGAAGAAATCCCTCTCCTCAAAATTCACGCCTTCTCGTGAAAGCCACGCTTTCACCTTGCGACAGGTGCTTCATCTGTTCCAGGTGTAAAAGTTGATTTTGGACATTGTCGTCTCTATACCTTTTTTAAGCGAACTCAAATACCTTCAAGGAGATGGACTTTTTCGGTTTTGCCTGTCCATGGACCATTAGGCGAATCTTTTCTGCGGTTTCGCGGCTGAATATCTCTTCACCGCAACGATTACATACCGTAGTTGGAATGCGATCTATCAGGACGTATTTCCCCTCAATCTGGAAGATCTCTTCTACCAACTCCTCACGGCTTTCTTCTGCACCACAATTCGAACAGGTGAACATGTTCACCTCCATGGACAATTGACTCCGGATCTGATTAAGTGTTTTCATCCTATTTACAAGTCATGCTGAGCGGAGTGGAACGGAGCCGAAGCATCTGTTCCACCTGCGTTGGTAGTAGATTTTTCGACTCCGCTGCGCGGAGTTTATCTTGAGCGTAGCCGAAAGGCTCAAAATGACAGGCCCATTATATTGTGCAGATGCGTAACATCAGTTACAATATATAGTCAAGCCTTACTGGACGCAATAGAGCAAAAAATTCTCTTTGCTTTGATCACATCGAAACACCCAGAAGCCCTCGGGTAAATTGGAAGTCTGTGTTGCCCGTTAGTGGTGTTTTGGGTGTATATTGGCGAGAGGCGACGGCGATGATCTGGCGCAAGAGGGCGTCGGCATTGTCTTTGGGGGCGGTGTTGAAGATGAGGTCAAAGTCATCGCCGTAGGAATTAGCGACGCGTTCTTCGGCCGTTGTTTGAAGCATGGGGGTCAGGGGATGGCCCTGCAAGGGATGATCGCCTGAGTAGGCGACGATGAGGTGGACGCCTGTGCCGCCCAATCCCGTGAGGGTTTCGACCCAGTGGTCAGTCTGGCTGTCCATGATGTGATAGCCAGGTTGGGCGGGATATTGCCCGTGTGCAAGAGTGGGCGCAGGTGGTGTGCTGCCCAGAACTTCGGATTGGTAGATGGGATGAGACAAAAAACTCGCATTGTCGGGTACAACAAGCGTGGCACCTGCGCCGATCAGGATTTTGGATAGACGGGCGAGCGATTGTGCGGCAATATCGGAAATAGAACCGGAAGCGTGAAGCCCAATGCGGAGCACGGACAGGTTGGCAGGGGTGATTTCGGGAGGAAGAGTCTGTGCGAACTGGTCGAGGAAATAGGCTTCGACCTTGTCCAAAACAGCCTCAATACCGCCGTCGAGTTGTACGCTGGCCCATCCAAATGCATCGGGGCTGATTCCCTTGTCGTCCAATGCGTGCCGAATATAGTCGTTGTGGGTCTTTTCACAGCCGTGTTCTAACAACAGACAGGTGTGTACCAGTGGGTGGGTGAGGTAGCCGAGCATGGTGCGCGTGTAGAGGCGTTCGGTGGCTCCTCCCGATACGCCACATCCTTCGGTGTGCGCGAGGGCGACAAAGCGAGAGATGCCTTTATCGAGCCCCAGGCCCTTTTGCGTGAGACGTTCTGTCGCCATCAGCGCGATTTGCCCCGAACACAGGCTGGTGGGCAGAATCAGTCCCAGGCGGTCGGTTGTAAATCCATCCTGGGTGCGAATAGCTTCAAACCTGTGTTCGTCAGCGTCCAATGTCTGAATAGCGAGTGGCACACCCAGGGGTTCTGGTCGGTCTTGGAGTTCGGATAGGTGATCTGTTGAGGTCTGCCGCCAGGTGCGCCATATCGAGACTTGTGCGTGTGCGGCCTTTTCTCCTTTGCTGCGTTCTCCCGAGGCGATTTTGCAGGTCAGGTCAAACATATCGCTGCCGAGATCGTCCATGGAGGTGCCGTCCAGATACGCGCCCGCATTGACATCCATATCTTTGCTGAGCAACTGATAGCGTTCGGATGTGGTCACAATTTTGATGGTGGGTACAAAGGGGAAGTTTGTGATTGAGCCATTACCCGTGACAAAAAAGATCATGTTGCACCCCGAAGCCACTTGGCCGGCGATGCTTTCGAGATCATTGCCAGGGCTGTCCATGAAATAGTACCCAGATTCGGTCATCCGTGCCGCGTAATCAATGACAGAATCGAGACGGACATCTGGATGGCGTTTCATGGCTGCGCCAATTGATTTGAGAACGATATTGTAGAGGCCTCGAAATTTGTTGCCCCCGGAAGGATTGCCTTCTGCTGTTGTGCCGTGCCAGGCAGCGAGGGTTTTATAGGCTTCGACTTTGTCGAGAAAACATTGGGCAACATCGTAAGACGAGACATTTTGGAGGACATAGGATTCTGCGCCGATGAGCTCGTCGGTTTCGGCGAGGTTAGCCGAGCCGCCATGGCGAATGATCTCTCTTGCTACCCACGACGCCAATGGATTGCCGGAAATGCCCGAAAATGCATCTGAACCGCCGCATTGCAGCGCGATTTTGATGTGCGATAGGGGTTCGGATGTGCGGGCCATCGCCTGGACTTGTGGCAGCCATTTGGCAATGATGTTTTCGCCCTGTTGTAGCGCGTATTCAAAGCTGCCTTCAAGCGTGAGAAAGTGGTGCAGGACGTGATCTATGGGATAGTTGTTTTTCGCGAGATATTCCTGAAGGTGCTGATTGGTGATGGCTTCGTGGCCGTAGTCGATTGCGAGCACTGCCCCCACGTTTGGATGTATTGTAAATCCGGCGAGTGTACGCAATAAGATGTCTTTGTTGTTGGGGATCTCGGTGCCGCCGCCTTCGGTATGGGCTACTGCGACAATGCCATCGATGTTGTGATAATCTCGTATGCGGTCTTTTAATCGCATTTCAAGTTGCTTCGCATAGCTTGCTGTGCGAGAGGATGTTCCCAGTATGACAATATTATTCCGCGTACCTGCGCCTCGGCCTCCCGATCTTCTGTACCCTTGAAAAGTACCGTACTGGTCATAGCGTTTGACTTGCTCACCCGCCTCAAAGGTAGTCGCATCGATCTGATGCGGAACAATGCGATCTTCAAAGTTGGGCATGCCTGGAAGCTCAAAGTCGAGACCGCGGAGTTTGAGGGCGCCAAGGATCTCTGGGTTGCAGGCATAATCTCCGGGAGAGATAGGGCGCGTTGCAATGCCAAAGGGCAGCCCCCACGAGAGAAGGGGTTCGCCAGGCGCAATGGGTTGGATGGCAAAGCGATGGCCTTCGAGGATGGTATGCCGAAGCGCGAAGGTGCGATCTGAATGGCTAATCTCCGTGCCTTTGTCGAGGTTGCAGGTGGCGATGCCTACGTTGTCTCCCGGAAGAGGAAGACGACCGATTTCAGAAAACTTATGGAAATGCGTCATATGTTGTATCCTTTGATAAAGTTGGTTCAGAGGTATAAGCATAAAAAAAACAGATGTCAAGGGAGAATAGGCAGTGAATAGTGGATAGCAAGTATGTCTAAAAAATACCTTGACAGATCACATACATTTGGTTTATGTTTCTACCAGTTGTTTTATTAGCAAAACAATGGTTAAACGGCTAAACATACTCGTTCGAGGGAGTGGTCACATGATGGCATCGGATGTATGGAAAGAATACGAGAGCAACGAGATTTCTCACAGTGTTGCCCATCATCTAACCGCCATTCACGAGTTGATGGGCGATCTGGGCTACGCGCGGGTTTCGGATGTGGCGCGTGCGCTGGAGATTACCCGGGGCAGCGCATCGCTGACGCTAAAAGCCCTCAAGGCACGCGGGCTGGTCGTGGAAGATCACAATAAGTTTTTGAAATTGTCCGAAGATGGCCGCCGCATTGTCGATTCTATTTTAGCCAAACGTGCCGTTGTTCGCAAATTTCTCAACGAGGTGCTCAAACTGGACGAGCATCAAGCCGAAGTGGATGCGTGCAAGGTCGAGCATCTTTTGAGCGCGCAAACCGGTGGGCAATTGCTGCATTTTGTACACTTTTTGCTCTCTGATGATCCCACTGCGCAACAATTTCTCGCCGAGTTCTGGAGCAAACTGGATCAGAATGAGGAGTGGCAGTGGCCCGTTCAGGATGTTGATCAATTATTTAATTTGGAGTCTCGATAATGGCTTATGCAACAGAGGATGCAACACCGCTTTCAATATGGGGCCGGGGTGATGAAGGTACTATTGAAGGGATTTCAGGTGCCAATCAACTGGCGGCCCGACTGCGCGAGATAGGTGCTATGCCAGGTGTCCCTGTTCGCGTGTTGCGCGTTGGGAGCACTGTGGTGATTCAGGTGGGTAGTAGCAGATTTTGCTTGCGGAAAACCGATGCTGCATGCATTAAAGGTATGAAAGCAGCCTGATTTTATTATGGCAATGGATATAGCAGATCGAGACCGACCTTATGTGGGGCGTGCCACGGTCGCTGTGGTTGGCAATCCCAATACGGGTAAGACAACGCTTTTTAATGCTCTGACGGGGCTTTCGCAGCGCGTGGGAAATTTCCCCGGTGTTACGGTTGAGCGCAAGGTTGGACAATTAGCATTGCCCGACGTGGGTGCGATTGACCTGTTGGATTTGCCCGGTACATACAGCCTTTCAGCCAAGTCCCCCGATGAGCTTATTGCCGTTGAAGCACTGATGGGGGTGTTGAAAAGTGAGAGCACTATTCAAGCTGTGCTCGTGGTTCTTGACGCCAGCAATTTGAGGCGCAGTTTATACATCGTATCTCAACTTCTCGAAATTGATTTGCCCCTGGTTGTGGCCCTCAATATGTTAGATGTGGCCAAGGCCAGGGGCATTGTTATTGATGCGCCTACTCTGAGCGAGCATTTGGGTGTTCCAGTTATTCCCATACAGGCCAACAAACGCGTGGGGCTTGACGAGTTGAAAGATGCTCTTTCTCGGGTTGTTGAAAAGGGCAAGGTTCCATCGCGCAGCCCGCTATTGTCGCAATCCTGGTGGATAGAAGCCGAGCAGTTGGCGCGAAAATACGAAGGCGTATCTACGGGTCTGGTGCTGCGTGTTTTGATTGACAATCAAAATGCCTTAGCATCCCATGTTGTGGAACGCTTTGGCGATGACTTTACCGCTGATCTTCACGTATTGCGAGCACAGGTTAATGTGGATGATGCGCTGGCGAATCGGGAGATCGAATTGCGCTATAGATGGATTGATGAGGCTCTCGATGACGTGTTGCGCGATCCCGAACCGCTTCGCGTGACCCGTTCTGATAGGTTGGATCGGTTTTTGACACACCCGATCTGGGGTAGCCTGAGTTTTGCTGTAATTATGGCCTTTGTTTTTCAATCGATTTTTTCGTGGGCCGTACCCTTAATGGACAGTATTGACGCGCTGTTTGGGGTGGTCGGAGGCTGGGCTTCGGGATATCTTCCCGAGGGTGCGCTGCAAAGTATGGTGGTGGATGGGGTGATTGCCGGGGTGGGAGGCGTGGTCATTTTTTTACCCCAGATCTGCATCCTATTTCTTTTTATTGCCATACTCGAAGATTGTGGTTATATGGCTCGCGCAGCGCTGTTGATGGATCGCCTGTTAACGCCGTGTGGTTTGTCTGGCAAGTCTTTTATCCCCCTTCTGTCGAGTTTTGCCTGTGCGATTCCCGGCGTGATGGCTACGCGAACGATCAATGATCCCAAAGACCGTATTGCCACGATGCTGGTCGCGCCATTGATGAGTTGCTCTGCGCGTTTGCCGGTGTATGCGATTTTTATTGGGGCTTTTATTCCCAATCAAAATGTTTGGGGTGGGATTGGGTTGCAAGGGCTTACGCTTTTCGCGCTGTATTGTGTGGGGATTTTTGTGGCTATTCCCGTCGCGTGGATTTTGAAGAAGACGCTGTTGAGAGGACAACCTACGCCTTTTTTGCTCGAGTTGCCATCCTACAAAATTCCAGATGTGGGCACTGTTGGGATGCGTATTTATCAAAGTGGTCGGCATTTTCTCGAAAGAGCAGGCACATTGATTCTCGCCGCAACGATTGTGATGTGGGCACTGGCGTATTTCCCGCGGTCTGAGACGATTACCGCGCATTACGAGTCGGAGCGAGAGCGGTTGGTTGGGGCACCGGAGGAGGTTTTGGATGGCTTGCGCGCGAAAGAGGCTGGAGAGATGCTCCGGCAGAGTTTTTTGGGGCGGATGGGACATGCTATTGAACCCGTTGTAGAGCCATTGGGCTGGGATTGGCGGATTGGAATGGCAGCATTGGCATCTTTCCCTGCGCGGGAAGTGATTGTCGCCGTTTTAGGCACGATTTACAGTCTGGGTGAAGTGGATGAGGAGTCGGCGTCGCTAAGAGACGAACTTCGGTCTGCGACATGGTCGGATGGACGAAAGGTGTTCAATATCCCTGTTGCACTGTCTATTATGGTGTTTTTTGCCCTGTGCGCGCAGTGCGTTTCTACGCTTGCGGTTATTCAACGCGAAACGGGCGCCTGGCGGTGGCCCGTGTTGACTTTTGTTTATATGACGATGCTCGCCTATATTGGCGCATTTGTGACGTATCGCCTTGGAATGGCGCTTGGATCGGGGTAATGGTATGACCGACTGGCAAAATTGGATTGTGATTGCTATAGCACTCTGGTGTGCCTATCGCGTTATTGGTGAGGTTGTGAGACCTTTTTGGGCTTCGTCGTGTACGGGTTGCGGTGGTGTGTGTGAAGAAGAAAAACACGAGAATTTGATTGTGATTGAGTGAGTAGGGAAGAACGGGCGTTTTGCTTTTTTTATAAACCCTTCAATCCAGTAGATTGAAGGGTTTTTTCTTTAACTTGACCAGATCCCTTGATTTTTATATTTTTAGTTAAGACTAAATTTTATTTTATCAGTATTATAAGAAATGTTGTAGGCATGTATAATGGCAGAGATTTTTACGGAGGGTTTATGTACAGATTTTTTATTATGTTTGGTGTTTTATTGCTGTGCGCATGTGGCGGAGGCGAAACGCCGCCGGTTGCACAAAACGAGAAGTTGGTGGTGTGTACGACGGGGATGATTGGCGATTTGGCGCGCCATGTTGCGGGGGATCGGGCAGAGGTGATTTCCCTGATGGGACCTGGGATTGATCCGCATTATTACAAAGCGACGCAGGGCGATTTGCAGAAACTGTCTCGAGCTAATGTGATATTTTACAATGGTCTCTTTCTGGAAGGCAAGCTGGAAAGTATTTTTGAAAAGATGGCGCGCAGCAAGACGGTGATTGCAGTGTCACGAGATATTCCCAAAGATAGGTTGCGGAAACCGGTTGCTGGGCAAGGGGAGCACGATCCGCATATCTGGTTTGATGTCGGCATGTGGGCAGAGACTCTGCCCGTGGTTGTCCAGACACTGAGTGGCATTGACGCCGAAGGTGCCGATGTATTTCGCGCCAATGCCGAGGCGTATCGCAAGCAATTGATTGATCTCGACGCTTGGACAAAAGCGCAGATTGCACATATTCCCAGCGATCAGCGCGTGCTGATTACGGCACACGACGCCTTTGGATATTTTGGTCTTGCTTACGGTATTGAAGTACGAGGGCTTCAGGGGATTTCGACTGTGGCCGAATACGGGGTCAACGATGTGTCGCTGCTGGTAAATTTTATTGTCAAACGGCAGGTGAAAGCTATTTTTGTAGAAAGCAGTGTGTCCGAGCGCTCAATCAATGCTGTGCGCGAGGGGTGCAAAGCGCGAGGATGGGATGTTGCAATCGGTGGCACGCTGTATTCCGATGCGATGGGACCCGCGGGCAGTGGAGCCGATACGTACATCGGTATGGTGCGATCAAATGTGAACACAATTGTCGAGGCGTTAAAATAATGTTACACGCAGTTGATGAATCGGTGACGCCCATTCATATTCACGATATGACGGTGGCGTATCATAAGAAACCCGTACTGTGGGATGTCGATCTCGCTGTACCAGAAGGTAAGCTCGTGGGGGTTGTGGGTCCCAATGGCGCGGGAAAGAGCACGATGATCAAAGCCATTATGGATCTCGTGCCCAAAGCTTCGGGATGGGTTCACATTTACGGCAAGCCCTATTCGCGTATGCGCCAGGTCATTGGCTATGTGCCGCAACGCGAGTCGGTGGATTGGGATTTTCCCATCAATGCCTTAGATGTGGTGCTTATGGGGCGCTATGGGCATATCGGGTGGGTGAGGCGTCCGGACAAAATTGACAGGGAACTTGCTGAGGAAGCACTTGAAAAGGTTGGTATGACCGATTTTGGGCATCGGCAGATCAATCAGCTTTCGGGAGGCCAGCAACAGCGGGTTTTCCTGGCTCGCGCCCTGGCGCAAGATGCACAAATTTATTTGATGGACGAACCCTTTGCCGGCGTGGATGCGGCGACCGAACGCGCCATTATCGACATTTTGATGGATCTGAGGGCGCGAAAAAAGACCATGCTGGTTGTACATCACGATTTGCACACGGTGAACCAGTATTTTGACTGGTTGGTTTTGATCAATATGCGGATCGTTGCCGCGGGTGAGACGAAAGATGTGTTCACGGATGATAATTTGAATAAAACCTACGGCGGGCGGTTGACGGTGCTTTCCGAAGCCGCGCAGGCTGTTGCCCATCATCAGCGGGGATTATGAGGTGATTTGGGACGCGACATTTCAGCTGGTTTTGCTCGGCTCGCTGTTGATAGGGGCGACATCGGGCACGCTGGGCGCGTTTGCCGTGTTGCGCCGGCGCAGCCTTTTGGGCGATGCTTTGGCGCATGCGGCTCTTCCGGGTGTCGCACTGGCATTTCTATGGACGCAGAGCAAGGCATTGCCCATACTGCTTTTGGGCGCGACTATTTCCGGCGTGGTGGGGGTGCTTATAATTGAGGCCATTGTCAATTACACGCGCATCAAAGCAGATGCTGCGCTGGGCATTGTGCTTTCGGTATTTTTTGGCGGGGGAATTGTTTTGCTCACGCATATTCAGCAGAGCGAGGTGGGCAATCAAAGTGGTCTGGATAAATTTCTTTTTGGGCAGGCTGCGTCTATTGTGCGCGCTGACTTGTATGTGATGTGCATTGTGTCTGCGCTGGTTATGATTGCGGTCTTTCTTTGCTATAAAGAGTTTAAAGTGCTCATTTTTGATGCGGAATTTCTCGCCGCACAGGGATTTTCCCCGCGTGTGGTGGATCTTTTATTGATGGGATTGATTGTGCTTACCGTTATGGTTGGGCTTCAGGCGGTGGGGGTTATTCTCATTGCTGCGATGTTGATTACCCCGGCTGCTGCTGCGCGGTTTTGGACAGATCGGCTACATGTCATGGTGCTGGCGTCGGGCATTTTGGGCGCGTTGTGCGGTGCGCTGGGAGTCGGTCTGAGCGCGCTGGCACCCCGAATCCCGACGGGGCCGGTGATGGCGCTGGTTGCAACGGTTGCATTTCTCATTTCTGCGCTGATTGCCCCCAGGCGTGGGGTGCTCGCCAGGTGGGCACGGATCAGGGCAAATGCATTGCGAGAGAACGGTCAGCATTTTTTACGGGCCTATCTCGCGTTGCAGACACGAGGCAAGCGGGAGATCGTGTTGTTGGACCTCGCCAGCGAGCTTCAGTTGCCGCTTTACCGCGTGCGTCGGCTTGCAACGCGTCTCGCAAGCGATGGGCGGGTGAGCTTGCAAAATGGGGCGTGTTCTTTGACGAAACTGGGACACAAAGAGGCAAATTTTGTGGTCAAATCCCATCAACTATGGGAATATTATCTGGTTTATCGGTCTATCTTAGAAGAAGATCATGTGGATAGATCCGCCGATGAGGTTGAGCATATTTTAACGCCTGAGATTATTGAACAACTCGAATCAATTCTGGCGCAAGAAGGTATAGATGTTGTTGGGGATATCCACAAAACGCACAGTGGCTATCGGAGGACCGGCGAAGATGGATGAGTTTTGGGGACCATTTTGGATTGTGCTTACAGGCGCGCTGGCCGGGGCATCGTGCGGTTTGTTGGGTGCGTATCTCGTGTTGCGCAAGATGTCGCTTTTGGGCGATGCACTAAGCCATGCTGTTTTGCCGGGCATCGTTATTGCGTTTCTGCTTTCGGGCAGTCGCGATGTGATTCCGATGTTTATTGGTGCTGCTATATGTGGGGTTATTGCCACGGTATTGATTGAAACATTTCACCGAAGGTGGCGCGTGCAAGAAGATACGTCGATTGGCATTGCTTTTACGGCGCTTTTCGCACTGGGGGTTGTTTTGATCACGGCATTTGCCGGGCAGGTTGATCTCGATCAAGAATGCGTTCTTTACGGGGAGATCGCGTACACGCCCTGGGATCGTCTATTCTGGGGAGAATGGGATTTGGGACCGCGCCCTGTATGGATTCTCGGAACGGTGTTTGTGCTTAATCTCGCGTTTGTTCTGGTGTTTTACAAAGAGCTTTTGATCGCGTCTTTTGATGCCGAGATGGCGCTTTCTGTGGGCGTGAGTGCTGCTCTGGTGCATTATGTGCTGATGGGAGCGGTTTCTGTGACAACAGTGGCTGCGTTTGAGTCTGTAGGGGCTATTCTCGTTGTTGCGATGCTGATTGTTCCCGGTGCTTCGGCCTATTTGTGGAGCGATCGGTTAAAAGTCATTTTGACGCTGTCTGCGCTGATGGGCGTTATTTCTGCAATTGCCGGATATTTTCTTGCAGGGGTTTGGAATAGTTCTATTGCTGGGGCTATGGTTGTCGTTATGGGTGCGCTATTCGCGCTTTCCCTAATTTTTGCGCCCCACTATGGTTTGCTGGGGCGATTCGTGCGGCAAGTACGGCTCTCTTTGCGGGTTGCACGAGACCACGTTTTGTTGAAGTTGCTTCGCGATAGGGAATCGCGAAGCGTCTCTACGCTCAGTTGGAGCGATCTGGTCGATACGGCTGCACGCCGGGTGTCTGGTATTGCGATCCGGTCATTGATGTGGCAAGGGCTGATCACGCGGGAAAAGGGATATTTTTCGCTGGGGGAACAGGGCGTTACATACGCGACCCGCCTGCTCCGCAATCACAGGCTTTGGGAGTCCTATTTGAACCAACTGGGGCTTCCGCCAGATCATGTACACGACCCCGCCGATGCGCTGGAACACTTTACGGATGACCATCTGAGGGAAGAAATTCGAGCAGCATTGCCCAATATCGCAACAGATCCACAGGGCAAGCGTATTCCCGATGGATAGGATATGCTTGCTTGTATATGAGGTTTATCTTACTTTGTTTGATAGCTATTTGGGGGAAGGACAATGATCAGTCAATCCTCACAGGATTATTTGAAAACGATCTACAAGCTGACACACGGGCAGAATCCCGTTGACTCTGTGACGACATCACTGATTGCAGAGCACAGGGCTGTTGCGCCCGCTTCGGTCACCAATATGCTCAAGAAACTCGCCGCGATGAAGCTGGTGGAACATACGCCTTATCAGGGCGTTATACTAACATCGACGGGAAAACGCATTGCCCTTGAGGTCATTCGCCATCACCGTTTGCTGGAGCTATATTTGTCAGAGATTTTGGGATTTGATCTGGATAAGGTCGATGAAGAGGCGGATCGGTTGGAGCATGTTATCTCTGAGGAGTTTGAAGATAAAATTGACCGAATGCTGGGGTATCCGACAGTTGATCCACATGGCGCGCCGATCCCGCGCAAAGATGGTTCGATAGAATACGACCATTATCTGTGTTTGGCAGATATTCAGGCAGGTGCAAATGTACGCGTTCGGCAGGTGAGTGACCAGAGTGCGGAGATGTTGCGCTATATGGCGACGATGGGCATTAAACCGAATGTCGAGATCGAGGTAGTGAGTCGCGCGCCTTTTAACGGGCCGCTGGAAATTGTTGTCAATGGTGAGGCCACGTATTCGCTCGGGCTTGAAGTGGCTGCACATATTTATGTTTCATCATTGGGGGAAGATGGCTGATATGGGTAGGGTTGTCCTTTTGTTGACGATCTTTTTATTAGCGGGCGGATCCGTGCATGCACAAGTTCCGCCCATTTTTGCGCCCGGTACCGAACTGCACGATATTTACTGCCGGGCCTGTGCTCATTTTTTTCCCGATGTTCTGCCTGTTGACAGCGAGTTTCGGCTGGATAGAGCTATTTGTGGGACATCGGCGATAAGGGGATTGACTGCAAATTGGGATCGTTTGCCTTCCGCGGCAAAAGAGGCATTTGCGTTTCTCCAGCAGCGTCCCATTTTGAGTCATTCAATTCTGTCTTCGGGTGGGCATTTCAAAATTCACTACAATACTACGGGGACGCACGCTGTTGCTCCAACCGATACAGATGCTAATGGCGTGCCGGATTATGTCGATGAGACTGCGCGCGTTTTTGAGTCGGTTTGGGATTTGGAGATCAATCAGTTGGGCTACAATCCTCCTCTGTCCGATGGCGATGGTGTTTACGATGTGTATATTAAAAATCTCGCCATTCAGCAGGCTTATGGCTTTACATATCCGATTGCATATACGGAATTGACGACGCCGAGTTATATGGAGATTGACAATAATTTTACTGATAATATTTACCCTGTAAATTCACGCGGACTCAATGGTTTGCGCGTGACGGCTGCACACGAGTTTTTTCACGCGATTCAATTTGGGTATTATGCCGACTTTGGTGCTGCGTGGTGGCAGGAACTCACGGCGACCTGGATGGAGGATGTGGCCTATCCCGAAGTGAATGACTTTTACCAGTACATAAGTTGCCCAAGCAATTTCTCGTGTATTTACGACGATCCCGAAGCGTCATTGGACAAATTCTCTGGTAGTCTTCATCCTTTTGGTGCTGCGATCTTTGCCCACCACGTCGAGCAGGTTTACGGTGTAGATGTAATCAAAAGTGTTTGGGAGTTGCTCAAAAGACGCGATCCGAGTAGATATAGTTTGTCGCTTATTGATGATGGGATGCCTTTGGGCGGATTTTCCCAGGTGATGCCGCGGTTTGCCGCGTGGAATTATTTAACTGATATGCGTACGCGTCCCGGGTATTATGTTGAGGCGCGCGATTTGCCCTCGATAAAGTATGCCAATATATTCCTCGGCACAGGTGGTTCTTTTGAAGGGGTTGAAACAGTTGATCATTTGGGAACGACATATTTGCGCGTATCTACTTCAAGTATCGCTGGCGGGCTTCGGGGGGCGTTTTCGCTGGATGACCGCGGGCAGTGGACGTTGCTGGTGATGCTGATTTCTCCGTCTGGTATTGAATTGTTGTACCCGCGTGGGACAACGGTGGTGATTCCAAGAGCCAATCGTTTTGACGAGGTTGTATTTATTGTGATGGAAACATCGCTTTCGGGTGAAAGACGGCGCGTGGATTACACGTTTTCAACTGGCGGAAGTACGGCGACGGATCTCGTATGCGATGTCGATAGCGATGGGCGCGTTGCATTTTCCGATTTTCTGCGCTTTGCGGATGGCTTTAAGCTTTTGCACACGGATAATAATTACGATCCAAAATTGGATTTCAATGGGGATGGACCTGTTGATTTTCGCGATTTTCTCATTTTTGTTTCCCATTTTGGTGAATCGCGTTAGGGGAGTAACACTGTGATTGTATTGCGAACAGATCGAGAACTGGATTTGATGGTTGAGGCAAACCGCATTGTGGGGCTGGTGCATCGCACACTGAAGCCGCTTGTCAAGGGGGGGACGACGACCAGGGAGTTGGATAGCGTGGTCGAAGATGTGATTCGGTCGCACGGTGCAGAACCCGCATTTAAGGGCTATAAGGGGTATCCGGCAGCGAGTTGTATTTCAATTAACGAACAGGTCGTACACGGGATTCCCGGATCGCGGAAGCTGGTGGATGGCGATATTGTCAGCATTGACATCGGCGTGAAATTGCGAGGCTACTACGGCGACCAGGCGATTACGCGCGTTGTGGGCAATATTTCAGAGCGGGAGAAAGAATTGCTCAAGGTGACGCGAGAATCTCTGTTTAAGGGTATTGAACAAGCGGTTGCCGGAAGACGTCTGAGCGATATTTGCGGCGCGGTACAAAACTGGGTTGAGCAATTTGGATTTTCTGTTGTGCGGCAATTTGTAGGGCATGGCATTGGGCGCAGGTTACACGAAGAACCCGCCGTGCCCAATTATGTGCCTCCAGAGCGCAATCCGCGTTTGCGAAAGGGGATGGTGCTCGCCATTGAGCCTATGGTCAATTTGGGAACACACGAGGTTGTGGTGGCCGATGACGGGTGGACGGCGTCTGCTGCTGATGGATTGCCTTCGGCACATTTTGAACATGTGGTGGCGATTACGCGTGGAGAACCCAGAATTTTGACGATGTTCGAGGAAGAGATCGATGCGTAAATATATTCTCTTATGCGTTCTTATGTGGTCGATATCTTGTAGTCAGCACTATGAGGAAGGGGCGCATCCGCCGCCAAAGCCTCCACCTGCTCAAGCTCCAGCAGCGGATAAAGAAGGACCACAGGTATCAGATGCTGTGGTTTCGGGGACGATTCGGTTGGCTGATGGGTTGGACCAACGCATCGGAGGCAATGCCGTGCTATTTGTTATTGCGCGACCTGCCCCTGTTGGCGGGCCACCGCTGGCAGTGAAGCGGCTCGACATTTCCGATTTCCCCCTTTCGTACACGCTGACGCGAGGAGATGCGATGATTGAGATCGACTGGTCTGAGATCGATGCGCTATACGTCTCTGCCAAAATTGATTCAGATGGACGTGTGGGTGGTTCAAAGACAGGGGATATGGAGGGGATCTATCCGCAAAATCCCGTTGCACCCGGAGCCGTCGAAGTGGATATTTTGATCGATATGGTGCATTGAGTTATGAGTTATACGGTGATTCACGCGACACACGAAGCGGTTCGCAAGGCCGGTGGTATCGGGACTGTTCTCGATGGCTTGTTAACTTCTCCTGTGTACCAGAAATCCGTGCGGCGATCTTTTCTTGTCGGTCCGCTTTCGCGCCCAGAAGATGAAGATCTGCTCGCAGAGAGTGGCGAGGTACTTTTTTCGACTATTTCCGGCGTGCAAAATGCGGATTGTGCCGATGCGCTCAATCGCGTAGCAGAGCGGTATAATGTCAATATAGTTTATGGGATACGCCGCTTCACTGGCGGATATGAAGCCGATGTGTTGCTCGTCGATGCCGAAGATATCAACCCGCGGAAGTCCCGCAATTTTAAGTACAATCTCTACCGGCATTTTGGCCTTACATCTGACCGATACGATACAATTGCGGATTACGCGCTGTATATCGACAGTGCCGAAGCTATTTACGACGCTGTTATCGCGCTGATTGGAAAGGCACCCGGTCCGCACATTGTGCTGGCTCATGAATATATGGGCATGCCTGTCGCGCTCAAAGCTATTGCGGAAAATGATCCGCGCTTTTGGACGATTTTTTATGCACATGAAGTTTCGACGATGCGCGGGATCACAGAGGGAAACCCAGGGCACGATGTGATGTTTTACAACGCGATGTCGCAGGCACTTGCACAGGGCGAAGTGGTTGAGGATGTGTTTGGAGATCAGTCCGATTATTATCGGCACGCGCTGGTTCAACTGGCATCGTACTGCGATGGTATTTTTGCCGTGGGCGATTCAACACTCGATGAGCTCCGGTTTATGGGGTTTGAGGCGCAGGCGATAGATCTGGTGTACAACGGGATTCCTTCTGTGCAGATTTCTTATGCAGAGAAATTGCAATCTCGCACGCGCTTACGGGATTACGCTCAGAATTTGCTCGGGTATGAGCCAGATGTGGTGATGACACATGTCACACGCCCGGTGATTAGCAAAGGGCTATGGCGCGATTTGCTCGTATTGACACATCTCGATAAATTATTGGGGGACAAGGGGCAGACAGGCGTATTTTTTGTGCTTACAACGGCTGCAGAACAGCGTAGTTCGCAAGATGTTGAGCGTATGGAGTCCGAATATGGATGGCCGGTTGAACACCGGATAGGGCTGCCCGATCTGGTTTCCAATGAGGTGGAGATCTGGCAAGATATGGAAGCGTTTAATCGCAAGTCTGTTGCCATTCAGGCCGTTCTGGTCAATCAGTTTGGTTGGGATCGAGCGAGTTGCGGGAAGCGCATGCCGCAAGATATGGCATTTGCAGATTTGCGCCGGGGCACCGATGTCGAGTTTGGGCAATCGATTTATGAGCCGTTTGGCATTGCCGTGCTCGAACCTCTAACTTTTGGGGGGCTTTGCGTGCCGAGTAGTGTATGCGGATGCTGTGGTTTTCTGGATCGCGTGACAAGAGAACTGACAGGTCCTCCTGTCCTGGTGGCTGATTATACGGCAGATGTCGCATTGGAGAATGCCGCGTCTGATCGTGTGATAGGCGAGTATGAACGTCGTATCCAGGAAGGCAAAGTAGCAGAAAAAGTCGCGTGGGATATCGCAGATGCGTTGCCATCATCGGATAGAGAACGCGAGGTGCGATTGCATTCGGGTTACAAGTTGGCCGCACAAATGGGTTGGGATCGCGTGTGCGAAGCGTTTTTTTTCCCCGGTATAGAACGCGCGATTTCTCGTCGTCAAACACAACGAAACGTTTGACGCTTTGAAACGTGTAAGAAGCTAACTACTATTTTTCCCAATTGAGTGACGATATGATAAAAAAAAGGTTTTTGTTAATTTTTCTGGCCGTAGCCAGTCTTTCCGGTTGTAATACTGGAAAGCGCAACCCCCTGGGCGAGGGCTTTGTTGGGCGCGATCCCGGGGATACGGTAGCATTACCCGCTGTTCCGCTAAAGTCGGCGCGATCCTTTCATTCCCTGACTTTTCCCACTGTGATGGGGGAACAAGAGGAATTGCTGGTCGGGCAGATGAATGGGTTTTTGTTGCGCAGTCTATTGCGTTTCAATGTGCCGGATGAGTTGTCTGGCGGTGTGCCACCGGGGTTGGTACTCGATTCCCTGCGCGTCAATTTGGGTATTCGGTCGGCGCGGTTGGTCGAAAATGCATCGCTGATTGCGTTGCGGCCCGATTCGCCGTGGGAAGAACTTCAGACCTATGTCGATACGCTCTCACTGGTCGAATCCGAGGTGCTTGCGACACCAATCCCAGATGCTGTGGTGCATGTATTTGAAGATCGCGTTCGAATTGATTTACCTGTGTCGCTCTTGAAGGATGCGGTAGAAGCGGGGGCTACGTCTGTCGAAATCCTGTTGCAACCCGATGGTGAGAAACCTTTTCTCCTGGATATTTTTGCACGCGAAGCTAATGCTATTCGTGCAGATGCGCCGATTCCCGAATTGGAAGCCGTGTATCGGGTGGGTGATGTGATAGAGCGTGCGGCTGTACAAACCAGCGCAGACACCTATTGGAGTGCACGGGTCAATGGCGGTCCGTCAGAAGATCTGATCATTCTTTCCGAGGGTTTGTTTTACGGCAGTGTCTTGAATTTTGATCTGCCCGATATTCCGCAAGGCGCGACGATCAATTCGGCCCAATTGCAATTGGATATCAATCTGGATCGTTCCTATTTTTCGTCTTTTCCCTTTGAAATATATGGCCTGACAATTGCAGAAGGCGATACCGCGTTTACGCGGTATAATGAGCCGTTGCTTCTCGAACCGACAACGGCGACTTATACAATTAATCATACTTTGATTCAGGCATGGATATCTGGTGCGCGATTAAATCATGGGTTGGCACTTTCGCCTCTCAATTTTACTTCTACAACGGGTTTGCCCGCGCTCTTAAATTCGCCCCCGCTCATCCGATGGCTCGTGTTGAAAGATGTGCGTTTAAACCTCATTTACTCTTTTCCTCCGGAATTGTGATATGATGCGAATAATGTTCGCTTTGGGTTTTATTTGTACACTGGTGCTGCCAGCTTGCGCCAATACAATTTTTTCTTTTTATGGTGTTGGCGATCCAGTCAGGCGCGTTGATGCACGATCTCGAAGTATGGGCGGTGCTGGGCGGTCGTTGGCCGATGGTCTCAATTTTTCTTCTCACAATCCCGCATTGTTGGGTGCTTTCCGCAGGACGTCTGTGAGTGTGCAATTTGTGGCTCAGCACCGATTTCTGAATGGCGGAAACGTCGTGAATGACGGGGATGTTGGGGCTTTTCAAATCGCGCTCCCCCTGGGGCGAAGTCTTATTGTGGGTGCGGGACTTGAACCGCTTACCGATATGGATTTTGGAGCGATAGAAGACCGCGGCACGGGCGATTTGAAGTATCAACTGGAAGTGGAAGCAACCGGGGGGATCCAGGCTATTTCTCTGGGGCTGGGACATCGGGTCGGGCGCAGGCTTTTTGTGGGAGGGCGTATAAATTGGGTAGCTATGGGAACGCTTAACGAGTCCTGGCTCAAGAATTTCGACAATGAGACGATCTTCTTTTCTCATGATGAAATCACGCGTACCCACCGCGGATGGTTGCCATCATTTGGGATTATCTATATCCCGACTTTGCGGTGGAGTCTGGGTGCGAATATCGATTTTGGTGGTAGTATCAAGCAGCGCCAGATTCAAAGAAATCGTTTTGTGGAACAGCGCGAAGCTGTTGAAGTGATGACAGAAAGTGATGTGGAATTCCCCCGAGAATTTGGTGTGGGGATAACGTATCTGGCGGGCTATCGCTGGCTGGCGTCGGTCGATGTTTCTCGGGGGCTGTGGCAGGCGACAGGGGATGGACGGTTTGATACGTGGGATGTGAGTACCGGGATGTTGTGGCGCACGGGAAATCCCGATGTGCTGGTGCGGAGCCGACGCTTTGAACTCAGCGCGGGTTTTCATTATCGGTCGCTTTATTTTCCAACGGCCTCTAATAGTCAGATTAACGAATTGGGCGCCAGTTTTGGCGTGGCGTTACCATTTGTGAATAATAGCGGTCGTTTTCGCTATGTGCTCGAAGTGGGAAAGCGTGGCGACCGTTCAAAACACGGCACATCAGAGCGGTTTATTCAGCACTCTTTTTCCGTGGTTGGTTTCGTAAGGTAGTTTACAGCAGGACAGTTCAGACGGCCTGTGTTCGGCGCGTGAGCGCTCGAATGCGGCCGTTTTTGATTTTTTGAACAATTTGATCGGATAAAAGGTGTAGAATGGGCAGACAAATCCCAGTACAAACAAAGTACAGGGGCGCTATCTCTGGTGCAATAGATTCAAAGCAGACAATTGCAAGGAGGCCCTGTGGCAAGAGTGGAAGCCAGGTTTTAATGGGTTGTAATGTGAAGCGACTGGATAGCAGACCACCTGCAATTTTGCCCAAAATCAAGGCTGCGATCAGGGGAAAAAAATAAGAAGGCACAGGGGACATTTGCCAGTCTAAAACAAGGCCGCTAACATAGTGTGCGAGGGCAAAAGCAATAAGTGCTTCAGCTTTTGGCGGGCGCATCTTGGGTCTCAGTCCGCGTTTGGTACGCAAGGACAATACAAGGCCCACTGTCCAGGCCAAAATAAGAGGCTGAATCCAAACGTGCCACGAAGCAAGCGCAAGCAGGAATGCCAGAGCAAACCAACTCATAAATTGACCTGTGGGAGTGTGGATATGTCGCAGCCAGCGATACATAAGTTCTATGCCAATAATGCCGATCAAAACAGCCAGCGCGATATCGGCGGCAAGATCCAGAAAGGAATCGAACCCGTCGTTCAGGATGAATTCTACGCCAAAAATAAGCCCCGTCAAAAAGAGCAAACAGAGGCCGATTGCCGTAACGTACAAAGAAAAGGGCCATGTGTCGCGCAGGTTGTGTTCTGCGCGATCTAAAAATATGGGGGACGAGATGCCCGATAGGATGGCAAGTTGCAAGGTGGTGACCGGGTGGAGATCGAAGAAGATGAGTATAAAAAAGGTGGTGAGAACGGGTGCTGTGTACAGGTAAAGACTGCCCTTAAGCAAACGTTGATTTGCGATGATAGGACGGGAGAGCGATGTGCCCAAATAAAGGCCGACCCAGGCCATTGCGATATCTGCAAAGGGTTTTATACTCTGATGGTTTTCAGCGGCTGTGATAGGTGCGAAGCCGATGGCGAGACCTGCAGCAACCATGCCCAGGATATCGGGCAATTTAGCGCGATGAGCCAGTCGCGCTCCCACGATAGAGGCCGTCAGGAGAAAGCCGACCCAGATCATTTCGGGAGGTGATTGGAGCTTCCAGATCAGAATACCGATACCAAGTGTAATACACAGAAGGCGCATGGAAATCGTCTCAGGTGTGAGATTGCGACGAATTTGCGGGTGGAATAATTACTATTTGACTCAAAAAAACAGCGATCACGAGACCTGTAATAAGCGTATAGTGCTGAAAGTCGAGAAGATAAATGGCCTGTACGCCAACAGCGATACTCAGAGTGCCCTGAGGATGCCAGCTCATGGCGAGCAATTCTCGCCAGGTTTGCGGTATTTGCCAGAGGGTTTGGGAGACCGTGAAACCGATTGTGCGACCCATTCCACGCACGAGTATCATTGTGAGGGCAAGTGGAAAAAGAGGGGACCAAATAAAAAATATATCGCCTCCAAATTCTCCTATGATTGAACCGATTAGTACGAAAAAGATCGGTTCAATCACGTCATTTGCGCGCGTTGTAAATTCGACGACCTCGCGTTTTGCCACGGTTGTGTTAATCAGCCAGATACCCGATAGAAATCCTACAGCAAGAGATGGCAAGCCCGGTGCCTGGCACAAGCCAGAAAGGGCGATCACAATGCCCAGGACGAGGCTTAGTGCGCGATTACCCGTTCGGTGACTGCGAAAAGAAAAATCGAGTGCGATACCTCCGGCTACGCCTGCTCCGAGGAGGAGCAGTGCAATACCAGCTGCGCCTATAAATGGCAAGTTTCCCAAATAAAAGATGGGGTCTTCTGCAAGTGGTGGAAAAGCGATGCACAACACGACCATGGCTGCGATATTGCCAAGTGGCAGATTTTGACCTGGAAATGGAACTGAGATGGGGCGGTTAGGCCACTGAAAAAAAGGTGTGGGAAAGCGTACAGTAAGTGCAAAACTGGTGAGCAGAACGATGGCAAGAGGTAAATTTTGGAGCAACCCGAGGTAGCGATAGAGTATCAAACCACTGGCGAAAGCTGCAAGAACAGTGAATCCACCCGTGGCGAGTACAACGGCTGTTTGTGAGTAAATCACCGAGATGCCGTGGTCTCGCAGATTCTGAAGGTCCGTTGACAGACCTGTTTGCAGGCCAATCCACAGCAAGATAGCACCGATGCAATTGTACCGCAGCATTTCAAATATGTGAAACACCTCATCGGTTTCGGGGAAAAACATCCCTATGAGAACACCGAGGAGCAGATAATGTGCTCTGCCTATTCGCAGACTATCTATCAGCGGGTATGGCGGCATCCACCGGAAAAATTTTTGGCCGAGAAAAAAAGCACCAAAACCGGCAATTAAGCTAAAAATAAAAGCCATAAAATGCCTGTACTTTGGGGGTGACGGGTGTCGTCTTTACCGCGATGGATTATACTTTTTTCTAAAGTTCGGGTCAAGGACGAAGTTGACGACCCACGCTTGACAGTCGATTAAATATAGTGTATAGTCAATATTGAGTTGTAACAGGTGGAATGTGAGAGAGCCTGGCTTAAGCAGTGGGTACGGGGCAATCCGCTCTTCTGCCTATAGTTCTACTAATCTTGTGCTGCGCGTGTGGGCGGATAACCGGGTATTGATAGCACAAGTTCTGGGAGACCCCATGCCGGATTCATTACCTCAGGTGCTGATGCACAGTGCCCCAAGTTTATACAAGCATCTCAACGCATTTGCCCAAGTTGTTGAGTCGGCCATTCGCATAGCCGGTGCTTCAGAAGATGAGCAAGTTGACCTGATGGTTGCAGTCATGGAAGCACTCAATAATGCGATTGACCATGGCAGTGGAGAAGATGCTTCTAAGAAAGTACATCTCAAGATCGATATCCACCCCGCTTCCATCACGGTTTGGGTGCAAGACGAGGGACGAGGTTTTGATCCCAATGCAGCACCTGACCCGCTTGCGCCAGAAAACTTAATGAATGATTCTGGGCGCGGGCTTTTGATGATGCGTGCGTTTATGGATGAGGTGGATTTTATGCCCTCTCAAAAGGGCACACTGGTTAAGATGATCAAGTATTTTTCTTCTAAATCGTCACCATCTCACTGTTGAGGAGGATGCCCATGCAAATCGTCATCTCTGGACATCATTACCATGTCTCGGACAGCACGCGCACCCATATAAAAGCTGCTGTCTCTCGATTTGAGCGCTTTTACACGCCAGTGCCGGGTTGTCATGTCACCATTACCAAAGAGGATCCCGAATTTCGCGTTGATATTATTGTCAATGTGCATAGACAAACCCTCAAAGCTTCCAATACTGGCAGTAAACTCTTTCCCGTTATTGATGGTTCGGCAAAGAAGATGATTCGACAATTAGAGAAACTGCGCGACCGGCGTAGAAAACCTCGCGTTATTTCTGGTCTAAGTGAGGTGTAAGCCGTGCCACAGATTTCTATTGGCAAGATGTTAGAAAATTATGGGGACCAACTCTCGCTCTCGTTTGTTGCAGGACAGGAGGGGATTGGCAACACCCTATCTACCAGCGATGTCCATCGACCCGGTCTCGCGCTTACAGGTTTTCTCGGCCTTTTTACTTTTGACCGCGTTCAAGTTCTGGGCAATACGGAGATGCTCTATCTGGAGAGCCTGGATTCCGATGTTTGTCGTCAAACTCTTGAAACCATTTTTCAGTTTGACATTCCCTGTATGGTTATTACAGACGGCAATGAAGTGTTGCCCGTGATGGCCGAATTGTCCAATGCGCGGCAAATTCCCCTGCTGACCACACCGTTTGCAACGACCAAATTTGCCCACCTTTTTTCTCATTATCTCGACGATGTGTTTGCACCGCGAACGGCCATTCACGGTTCGCTGGTCGATGTGTATGGCATTGGGCTATTATTTGTCGGTGCGAGTGGAATTGGAAAAAGTGAAATAGCCGTTGACCTCGTTGAACGCGGGCATCGATTGGTCGCGGACGATGTCGTACTCGTGTCGCGCAAGTTACAAGGCATAATTGTAGGCAGCAGCGGGGAAACATTGCGCGATCATATAGAAATACGGGGTCTTGGCATTTTGAATGTCCGCAATATGTTTGGCGTGCGTGCCGTTCGCATGCAAAAGCGCGTTGAGGTTGTTGTCAAGCTCATTAAATGGGATGAGACCGCGGCGTATGATCGCATTGGACTCGATGAGGATTGGATCTCGATCCTCGACCTCGAGGTGCCACAGGTCACAGTGCCGATCTATCCTGGAAAAAATATTACGGTAATTGCAGAAACGATAGCCCTGAACTATCAACTCAAAATACAGGGCTATCACACGGCGCAAGAATTTAATCGCCGCCTGGTTGAGCGCATGAAGAATAAAATCCGGGACGATATGTCTATCCGGGCAGATATCGAGTAACTATGGAGGTATAAATGAAATTTAAGTGCGTTGTATTATTGTTGTTTGGACTTATTGGGTGTGGGGGACAGAGTCCTTTGGAAAACGATGCCCAGCGCATGCTGGCTTCTGTACGGGATTTGGAAGAAGAATTGGCCGATTTACCGCAGGCGATTGCGCGTTATGGAGAAATCTCAGCGCAATTTCCACATACTGAGGCAGAAAAAACCGCGCGTGCGCGACGGGCAATGCTCGAGCGGGTACAAACGCGCCTGGCAGAACGAGAAGCTGTTCCGAAAGACAGTATAGAGGCATTTGACGAGGCTGTGGTCGAGATCGCGCCCGATTATTTTGCCACGTTGAAAAAGCTCGGCACCCATTACAGCAAACAGATAGACGTTACCACGCGTTTTGCTGCCAATACAGGGGCAGGACAGATAAAAGAACAGGCTATAGGAATATGGAAAAAGCAGGATCGCATGTGGTCGCGCTACACCTTTCGCCCCATTCCATCAAATCGTCTCTGGCAGGATCAGTTGTGCAAGGACGCGCTAAATATTACGGAAATGTTAATTGCTAAGCCTTTTCGTGATTACAACGACGCACTGGATATCATCAATAAGGGATTGGATTATGCTTCGGGCGAGGATGTGATTTCACGGGCTAAAGTCTATGCCGCCTATTGTACGTTTTGGCAGGGCAAATCAGAGGACTTTCATCAGGGTGTCGCACTGGCAAAAGAGGCTCTGAGCTATGAATTTCTGTCGGATAATAACCGCGCGCGCGCCCATCATGTTATTGGCCTGTGCTATGCGTATATCTATCAGGATTCAGAGGACATGGCGCACCTTGATGAGGCGATAAAAGCACTCAATGAAGCCGTGAATATCGATGGGAATATGGGCGACGCCAAGGAATTGCTCAAAGCATTGCGACAACAGCGAGAAAGTGTAGCGTCTTAGAATATGAAAAAAGTTGTTTGTAAATTTGGTGGTTCGTCGGTCGCCGATGCCGCACAGGTCGAGAAGGTCGTGTCTATTGTGCGAAGCGATGAACGCTGCTGTTTTGTCGTGCCTTCCGCGCCTGGCAAGCGGTCTGATGACGATACAAAAATTACTGATTTGCTCTATTTGTGCTACGAACTCGCGCGGCAAAATATCGATTTTTCAGAGCCTTTTAACAAAATTAGTACGCGTTATTTGGATCTCTCAAAGGCTCTTGGCGTGTCGATAGATATGGGGAGATTGCTCGCTGAGGTCGAAAGCAGGATTGCAGATGGCGCGGGGCGAGATTATGTGGCGTCTCGCGGCGAGTATTTGTGTGGGCGCATTCTATCCGATGTTTTGGACGCCGCGTTTGTAGATCCTGCCGAAGCGATTCTCTTTCGGGCTGATGGGCGTCTCGATAGCGATTCATATCGGCGATTGCGGGCGTGTCTTTCAGATGATCGGCTCTATGTTATTCCGGGATTTTACGGTGCAGATGCAGAGGGTGAGATCGTGACATTTTCTCGCGGTGGTTCGGATATTACCGGCGCGATTGTCGCCCGCGCGGTGGGGGCAGAAGTTTACGAAAATTGGACAGATGTATCCGGGTTGCTCATGGCCGATCCTCGCCTGGTGCCCAATCCATTGCCCGTAGAGGAAATTACGTATCGAGAGATGCGCGAGTTGGCCTATATGGGGGCTGATGTTTTACACGACGAGGCGATGTTTCCCGTGCGCACGGCCAAAATTCCCATTCACATACGCAATACCAATCGGCCAGAGGATGAGGGCACACTGATTTTGCCGAGCCGAGAGCTAACAGAGCGCATGATCGCCGGGGTAGCGGGGCGTCCCAATTTTAGCATGTTGTTTATTGAAAAAGACCTGATGAATCAGATGACGGGGTTTGGACAACGGGTCCTGGAGGTGGTTGCGCGACACGGGATTAGTTATGATCACACGCCGTCTGGTATCGATACAATGTCGGTGATTATACAGGATGAGCAATTGGACGGCAAAGGCGAACTTCTCGTTGAAGATATTCAACGCATTATCGAGCCTGATCGCGTCGAATTGATCCGCGGACTCGCGCTGATTGCGACGGTTGGCGAGGGAATGTCGCACAGGATTGGTATTGCTGCGCGCCTATTTACTGCGCTGGCAGATGCAGGTGTGAATGTACGGGTGATCGATCAGGGAGCTTCGGAGATCAATATTATTGTGGGGGTCGAAGAAGCCGATCTCGAAACAGCGCTGGTCGCTATTTATCGAGCTTTTGTTAATTAGGGAGAGAAACTGGGGAGGGATTTATGAAAATTCTCGTGACGGGATCACATGGAAGAGTAGGGGGCAATCTGGTCAAACGCTTGCTCGACAAAGGCCACGACATACGCGGCTTTGTCTATCCCGGCGATGCCAGCCGGGCGGGCAAGTGGGAAGGCATCAATGCTGTCGAGGTCGTAGAAGGCGACTTGCGCGATTACGAGGCTGTATCTCGCGCGGTTGAGGGTGTCGATGCTATATACCACCTGGCTGCGGCTTTTGCAAGCCCGCATAGCCATATCGAATATTTGCAGATCAATGGGATGGGCACGCTTCATTTGCTCGAAGCAGTGCGCGAGAAAGTCTCCAATTTGCAGCGTTTTGTCTATGCATGCACAGAAGCGATATACTGGAAGGTTGAAGAAGCGGGGCGTTTGTTTGAGAAGCCAGTTTCCGAAGATATGGTCAGTCCGACCCATGCGATGCCGTATTTTTTGACCAAGTGGATCGGCGAAGAACTGGTGATGAATTACCATGTTCAATACGGCGTTCCGAGCGTTGTGTGTCGGTTTGCGACTATTTTTGAACCGAGTGAATTTTTGACCGAAGATGGCGTTCCCAAGTTTTGTACGCTTAGACCTGTGCTCGAACGACTTCGACGCATGAAAAATCCCACAGATGAACAGAGATTACAACTCGCATCTATGGAAAAAGCGTGGGCAGATGGCGCGCGGGTTTTGATTAGCAGGTGTCCCGATGGCAGGAGTTTTAAGCAGGAGTGGGCAGATGTGCGGGATATCGCCCTGGGCCTTTCTCTGAGTTTGGAGCGCGATGAAGCCGTGGGCGAGGCATTTACCCTGGGCGGAATGCTTATAGTGTGGGAAGACGATGTTCCAAAAGTTGCCGATTATCTCGGCGTAGGCTATACAGGAGCGACCATGCCTGCGCCGAATTTTTTTGAATTTGATCGAACAAAAACCCAAAATCTGCTCGGATATCACGCCGAGCACGATCTGTGGAGTACGCTGAATACAGCTCTGGCGATGCAAGAGGGCAAAGAGACAGATGTTGTTCCCACAGGTGTGCGATACGGATGATATCCCACATATTGGGCGTTGACGAAAGGAATATTTTGAAAACGCATTTAGAAGGAATACATGATCGAGAGTATCGCAGGCTATTCGGTTTAGATATCTATCTGACGCCAGTATTTGTGATTTCCAGTATTACCATTGTCGCCTTTGTCACTGGCTCTCTTGTCTTTCAGGAAGCCGCGACGGAAGGGTTCAAAAATATCCGCGAATGGCTCACTGCGAACCTCGATTGGTTTTTTATTATCGTGGCGAATATCCTCTTGCTCTTTTGTCTTTATGTGGTGCTATCGCCCTTGGGCAAGGTGCGCCTGGGCGGCGCAGATGCAAAACCCGAATACACGCATTTGACCTGGCTTGCCATGCTTTTTGCGGCTGGCGTGGGCATAGGGTTGCTGTTTTTTGGAGTGGCGGAGCCGGTGTACTACTTTCAGAAGCCGCCGCTCGATATTACACCCAGAACCGAGGATGCGATATCCGCGGGAATAGCGGCGACGGTTTTCCACTGGGGGCTGCACGCCTGGGCAATCTATGGCGTCGTTGGACTCGCTCTGGGGTACTTCGCGTACAATCGGGGATTGCCTCTCACCATCCGCTCGGCATTTTATCCCTTGCTTGGCGACCGCGTCTGGGGCTGGCCCGGACACATTATCGATACCTTCGCCATATTCGCGGGATTGTTTGGGCTTGCAACCTCCCTCGGTCTGGGGGTTCAGCAGGTTACTTCGGGATTAAACTATCTGTTTGATATTCCCGCAAATAACACCACTATGGTGGTGCTAATTATTGCGATCACGTCCATCGCGCTCATATCGGTGCTGACGGGTATTAATGTCGGTATCAAGCGTTTGAGTCAGTTCAATATCATTCTCGCGTTTTTACTGCTATTGGCTGTTATATCGCTTGGACCAACGCTCTACATTCTTCGCAGTATCATCGCTGGATTCGGCAGTTATTTTGTGCAGATAGTACCGCTCAGCAACTGGATAGGGCGCGAGGATGTCGACTTTGTGCGAGACTGGACGACTTTCTACTGGGCGTGGTGGTTTGCCTGGGCACCGTTTGTCGGCACGTTCATCGCCCGCATTTCAAAGGGACGCACAGTGCGCGAATTTATCGTCTTCGTACTCTTGCTGCCAATGCTTTTATGCCTGTTGTGGTTTGGAACCTTTAGCGGCACGGCGTTTTATCAGCACATCGTTGAAGGCTATACCGGGGTAACCGAGAATGTCGAGGCGTGGAAGCTCGAAATCGCATTGTTCAAAATGTTTGATAAGTTGCCGATGGCGACACTGCTTTCATCTGCGGCGATGCTTTTGACCGTCGTGTTTTTCGTTACTTCGTCAGATTCTGGATCGTTGATTCTTGACACCATTGCAGCTGGTGGCAGGGTTGATGCGCCTGTCGCACAGCGAGTTTTCTGGTGTACGATTGAGGGTTTGGTCGCTATCGCACTTCTGCTCGGCGGAGGCTTGAGTGCGTTGCAGGCCGCCTCGCTTGTAACCGGCTTTCCGTTCGCCATTGTGCTATTGGGAATGGCCGTCTGCGTGTGGATGGGGCTGCGCAGCGAAGTGCGCGAATCGCGCGGATAAGCGTATCGAGTCTCTCAACATTTTCAAGCAAGAATGTGACATTGAGAGAATTCCGACCTATTTTTCTATGAATGTAAACGTTGTACAGCATCTAACCTGGTAATTCCAAAAAGTCTCTACCCCCCAAAAACTATCCGAAGTATTGTGGTGTAGTTGAAATACTAAAAAAGGGAGGACCAATGTTTTTCTTGAGCAGATTTATTCCGATTCTGGCATGCGCGGCATTGTTTTCTAACGTGGTCCAGGCGCAATCTGTTGGAACTGTAACGGGCACTGTGTTTGATGCAGCAAGCGGCGAGAGATTAGAAGTGGTGCAGGTCCATATTCCGACTTTGAAACTGAGCGCAGTGTCGGACGCGCAAGGCCGCTTTACCATCCCAAATGTGCCTTCTGGTATGCATGAACTGAAGGCAGCTCTGATCGGTTATGCGAGCGCGACAGCGGTTATTACGGTGACGGCAGGAGAGACAGTGACGGTTGCGTTGCAGATGAATCCCTCCGCGCTTTATCTGGATGAAGTGGTGGTGACGGGGTCGGCATTTGAGGAGTCACCCATCAGCTTGACGTATGCTGTTGAGGTGGTCGGGCGAGAAAAAATGGCTGAACAGGGTTCCCCGCAAGCTGTTGATTTTTTTAAGAATCTGGGGGCGAGCCACGGCGTAATCGGCGAGCGGAGTAGTTGGTACAATGCGGGGCAGGCTGCCACACTTGCGGAGAGCATTGCCAATGTGAATCTGCGTGGGCTTGGTGCATCGCGCACGCTGGTGTTGATCAATAGCCGCCGCCAGACTTATGTTCCGGCGCGTTTGATTGGAGGACGCTTTGTCGATGTGAATGTTATTCCCTCTATCGCCATTGACCGGATTGAGGTGCTCAAAGAAGGCGCGGGGGCGATTTATGGATCGGATGCCGTGGCCGGGGTCGCCAATTTTTTGACCCGATCCGATTTTGAGGGTTTTGAAATTTCGGGTGCCCACGAGAATTTCGCCGGTGCTGGCGATACAAATATAGGCGCGATATGGGGTAAAAAACTCGCCGAAGGACCTCATGCGGTTATTTCTGCGGAATGGATGGGACGCCAGGTGCTACCATCTACAGAGAGAGATTACCTGTTGCAACCGTGGCACGGCGGCGGGCAGCGCCTCGGATGGTCGAGTTTGGGGAATCCCGGCACCTTTGCCATTGGTGCTCCCGCTCCGTGGACCGCTGCCATCCACGCTCCCCGATGTGAGGAATTTGGCGGTTTCCGGGAATCCTGGACATGCCGTTTCCGCTATCAGCAGTATGAAAATCTGGTCGAGAAGATGAGTCATATCCGTGTTTTTTCTGAGCTCAATGGCACTCTGGACAATGGTACGGATTATCACATGGAGTATCTGTGGGCACAGGCAGAGATCCCCGATTGGTACACGACGCCTTCGTATCCGCCGTTCCCACTAACAGACACGAGTATTATGGAAGTCGCGTCCGATCATCCGGGGAGGCAGGCATTCTGCCAGGACTACGGTGCAAATCCCGGCGATCTGTATTACGACGCCTGCCATGGCGGCGAGAACTGGTATTTTAATGGGCGGCCCTTTGGAAACTCTGGTCCTGGGCGCACGTTGAGCCGTCAATCGAATACTTTGCGCATGGCGGCTTCGGCAAATGGCGATTTTAAGGCATTCGGCGGACGGGATGCTCATTTTGATGTGGGTCTTGCTTATTCGCGCACTTCGGGCAATTACAATTTGCCGGGGGTGTACATCGAGCGGTTATTCCTCGGTTTCCGTGGTTTTGGGGGACCAGATTGCGGCGTTGACGTGGTAGCAGATCCGACGTCTCTTGCAGGGATGCGACTCGGACGGATCTACGACCAGGTAGCAGGTCAGGGCAACTGTCATTACTACAACCCCTTCGGCAATGCCATCGAATTTACGGATCAATATGGCTCGGGTTTTGAGAACTCGCCGAATCCCGATTATCGATCTGGTCTTGAGAACAGTCCCGAATTGCGGGAATGGCTCGCTAACCAGGAAGTTGATCTACAGAGTACCGCGGATATGCTGGTTGCCGATGCGACATTAACTGGAACGTGGACAGAGAACGTCTGGCTCAATGCGAGTTATGCCGCCGGGTATCAGTTCCGCAAGCTCAGTGCTACTGGCGATCCGAACGATCCGGGCGATGTGACCATCAACCCATGCCCGGTTCCGGGAGATAAGGGGTGCTCAGAGGAAGATAAGTTCGGTCCCTATGCGTTCACGAATGTGAATCGGCCATACTCCGAAGATCAGACGGTACATCGCTTTTTTGGCGAAATCCCCCTGAGTCTGGGAGAGCGCGTTGATGTGCAACTCGCCGCGAACTACGAGTTCCACGATGTGGCGAGCAGTTTTGATCCCAAGGTCGGCTGGCGCGTGCAGCTTTCGCAATCCCCAACCCATTCCCTGTTTATGCGAGGCTCGGTGCAGACGACATTTCGCACGCCATCACTGGACGATGTAAACGAAAGTCCGTTATCGACGCTCGAGTGGATCAACCAGACGGGTGCGTATCAAACGGTCGATAGAATCGGGAGCAAGGATCTCAAACCCGAACAGGCTTTTACCTATAATGCGGGTCTTGCACTGGTCACAGATACCGGATCAGAAGTGACTTTCGACTATTGGAGCTACGATTTCAGCGATGTCATCGGCGCTATGCCCCACGGGAGAATTACCGACTTATATGCCGAAGAAGCCAATAAGAATGCTCTGAAGCAATTCATTGTCTGTCCAGATGGGGTAGGCACTGGCACATGCGCGGCCTCAGCACTCGAGCGGGTGCGAGTTGATATCGTCAACTGGCCAGGGGTCAAGACTTCGGGAATCGATGTACATCTGGGTACGCGGATGTCGGCGGGTACAGGGCAATTCGCGGCCAGTCTGGATGGCACTTATACGCTGTCGTATGAAACAAAGGCTCTGATGCATGGCAATTTGGTGCTCCAGGAGGCGGCAGACGCCGCGGGGTACTTGAATTTTGGAAATCCGATTGCGACTTCTCTTCCCAAGTTGAAGGGGCGGGTATCGGCGGGCTATCACTGGAAAACCTACAGCCTTGTGAGTTATCTGAACTATATTTCGTCTTATGAGGACCGCGGATCAATGGGGTCCGATAATGCGAATATTAGAAATATATTTGGCACTATTGACTCGTTTGTCACATGGGATGTGAGTTTTCTTTGGAACGTATCCAGAGGCGTGAATATCGCGTTCTCCGGAATGAATCTGCTCGGCGCCAGGCCACCTCTGGTGAATATCGAACAAGCCTACGATGGCTTCACGCACGATCCCAAAGAGCGACGGTTGAAGCTGGGCCTTACATATCAACTCGGGAGTTTGTAATCGAGGAGGCAGAACGCATTTTTTGAATATATGAAATCGTGCAAAAGGCATCCGGCTATAGTTGGATGCCTTTTGTTTTTTCATCTGCGTAAAACGCTCAAATGAACTGGTCTGGGAAGCGACCAGTTATACACCGCTCATTCGCGTTTTTTCTGCGTTCATTTGCGGATCGCCTTTCATCCTGTTCATCAGACAGTTTTTCGCACTGGAGACATTTGCGCTTCGCTGTATAATTTGTCAAATGCTTCAGTGCCATCGTCTTCAATGACATCGAGCGATGAGCCGGGTTCTGATATGGGCTGGGAATCGTCGGGATAGACGTGGTGCATGTCCTGTTTTGTGCAGGCGTAATAGGTGACTTCACCGCTTTTGCGGCGGTACGCGTAAAGGTGGCGAGGGGGATCGACCCAGGTATGGTCTGCGGCGTATTGTTCCAATGCGGCGGGGTCAATTTTTACGCCGAGGCCCGGGGTTTCGGTGACGCGGTAAAAGCCGCCCCGGACTTCAATCGCGGGTTTTACGAGTTGATGCTCCCAGATGTTCATACACGTAATGGCCGGCCATTTGGCCTGTGGAAGAACTGCGCCCAAATGCGCTGCCCAGGCTGTTGTGATGCCAGAGCCGACGAGTTGCAACCAGAAGGGCTTGTTCCATTGCTCGCATACGGATGCTTGTTTGAGGAGGCGCGAGGCACCTGCACAGATGACAAATCCATCGGTGACATCTTCTTTCATGGTCGTCTCAATCGGCGGGTTGTTGTAGTGCATGGCAATAGGCCGCGCGATCAAATTTCTGATTTGCTTGTTGCCCGCCACGTCGTTTTGTGGGATAGGTGTTTCGATCATCGCCACTTCGGGATAGGCTTCCAATTCTCGAAGGTGCGGGATTGCATTGGCGGAATTGGCGAGGGTGCTATTGTAGTCGAGGTCGAGGTGAAAACCGGGGGGAACTACTTTTTGAACGGCTTGAATAGCCGCGTGCAGGTCAAACCAGGGGCGGGCTTTGAGTTTCGAACTGGTATATCCCGCCTGGGCGGCTTGCCGGCACTCTTCTGCCCATCCTTCGGGTGGCATGTCCATATTCCACCACGATATGGGGCACCAGTCGCGCACTTTTGTGCCCAGCAGACGGTATATGGGAACGCCTTGCGCTTTTGCTATGGCATCAAATAGAGCCATCTGAACGCCAGCGCCGAGGCTGTCATCCCACATCAATTCAGCGGCGGGTCTGCCGACGATTCTGTCTTCGATATCGCCCGGTACTTTGGCCCAGGTGTAGTTGGGTATGGTTTCGCCCCATCCCTCAATGTCATTTTCGAGCGTGATATGACAAATCTGGTGTATTCGCCAGTGGGGAAGCCAGTAGCCGAGGTGTTTCTGACTGTGTGGCGTGAAGGGTACGTCGAGATTGATGAGTTCAATGGTTTTGATTTTCATGGTTATCTCCAGGAAAGTTGACGTGTACAGCGCACGATATGACACATAGTATCCGATGTCAAGCACAACGGGAGAAAGAAAACGTGCGTGGTCAAAAAATTGGTTTATATTGAGGATTCAGTAAACGAATCTACGAAGCTCGCACTGATTTTGGGTGGTATGGCGGGGTTCGTCTATTCGTCTATTCGTCTATTCGTCAGATCTTAACAATTCAAGGAGGCGATATATGGCAGTGCAGTGCATTCATCTGGGTGTTGGCGGCAGAGGAAAGTGGCCGGTTGCTATGTTTGCCGAGCGGGATGATGTGGAAAGTGCGGCATTTGTCGATGTTCACGAAGGCAATATGAATGCCGCTATGGAAGTGTCGGGATTGCCCGAGTCCCGGTGTTTTAGAACGCTTGAGCAAGCTATGAATAATGTGGAATCGGATTGCGTGATCGTTATTACACCTCCAGATTCCCATGTGGATATGATTTTGGAAGCGGTTAGAGCGGGGAAGCACGTTCTGGTCGAAAAGCCATTTACGAAGACCCTGGCGTCGGCAAAGTACGTTGTGGAGGAAGCTGACCGCATGGGGGTAAAAGTGGGGGTGAGTCAAAATGCCAAATACAATCCGGCGACGATGACACTATCGCGTCACTTGAGAGAAGAGACGTATGGCAAGGCGAGTTTTGGGCTTTTCACCAAGGTGGGGTGGCGCAGCAAGGGAGTACACCATTCGGGGCACGACGATCATTCTTATCTGTGGGAGCGTGGGATTCACGATTTGGATACCATGCGATATATTTTGGGCGCGTTGCCCGTGCGGATGTGGGCACATAGCTTTAATCCGCCCTGGAGTCCGTATAAGGGTGGGGCAGGTGTTTCAGGATGGGTGGAGTTTGACGGGGGTGCGACTGCGACCTATTTTGCGACTTTTGAGCCGCATAAATCGGGTGGCGAAACGCGAGTGGATGTGGATGAAGGCACGCTTTCTCTTGAGGGTGGCAATCTCGTTTTGACGCGCCGCAAAGCCGATCCCGAAATATTGCCTCTGGACGCGGGACCCACTTCCACTGACCTGATTGTCAATCAATTTGTCGCGTGGATCAATGGTGGTGAAGAACCCGAGTTTTCCGGGCGCAATAATCTGGTGACTGTAGCGATGGTTGAGGGGATGGGCATTTCCTCAGAGTCCGGACGGATTGTGTCACTCAAGGAATTTGTGAATGTGTGAGCAGGGTGTTGCCATCACCCGGATGAGAGATATATGAACTATATCGGAAGCAAGTATTCTCTGCGCGATTTTCTCGAAGAGGGTATCCTGAGAAATGTAAATTCAGATTGTAAGGTGTTCTGTGATGTTTTTGCTGGCACTGGTGTTGTGGGGGCGAACTTTAAGCAGAAGGGCTTTAAGATTATCTCTAACGACATCCAATACTACTCCTTTTGTCTCAATCGCGCACTTGTAGGGATTAATCAAGAACCCGCATTTGATGGCGTTCTGGATGATCTGGTACCAACAACACGATCCTGCGATGCAACTGACATTGTATTGGAATATCTCAATAATCTTGATGGAGATACCGGATTTATCTATCGCAATTATTGTCCGGGTGGGACAGAG
>JAGWBW010000370.1 GCA_021295695.1 Candidatus Latescibacterota bacterium | reverse complement strand
AAAAAAAAGAGCGTATCCTATAGTATCACAAAAAACCAAAATCCCTCAAAGGAGGGAGAAAGGACACGCTCGTGAAAGAATATACCCCATTTGAAGTGGAAAGCATAGTGCAAGATACACTGGCCGAGAGCCTCGAAGAGGTTTTAAGAAAGGGTGCTCGCAAGATGTTATGTGCCGCCTTAGAGTATGAAGTGAATGAATATATAGCCCGATTTTCCCATCAAGTGGATGAACAGGGTCATCGTTGTGTGGTCAAAAATGGGTATCACCCTGCCCGCACCGTCACCACTGGCATTGGTAAAATCCCGATCAAACAACCCCGAGTTCACGATCGTCGAGAAGGGGAGCACTTCACCAGTGCGATCCTGCCTAAGTATGCTCGTCGCAGTCCGAGTATTGATACGTTGATCCCGACCCTGTATCTGAAAGGGGTCTCTACCTCAGCCTTCCCACAAGCCCTTGAAGCCATCCTGGGCAAAGGCGTACCAGGGCTTTCACCAGCCAATATCACGCGCTTAAAGCTTATTTGGGAAGATGAGTATAACCAATGGCAAAAGCGCGACTTGCACGATAAACACTATGTCTATATCTGGGCAGACGGTATCTACTTCAACGTACGTCTGTCTGATGACCGTCCCTGTGTTTTAGTACTTATTGGTGCCACAGCAGAAGGTAAAAAGGAAGTCCTGGCCATAGAGCAGGGACAGCGTGAGAGCACCTTATCTTGGAAAACGCTCTTACAGGATGTCAAAGCACGCGGGTTGAAAAAAGCCCCTGCGCTTGCCATAGGCGATGGGGCAATGGGCTTCTGGCACGCATTGGAAGAGACATTCCCGGCCACGAAACACCAACGCTGCTGGGTACATAAGAGTGCTAATGTATTGGATAAGCTGCCCAAATCTGTGCAACCGGATGCCAAAGGACTACTTCATGACATGTATCAGTCGCCGACAAAAGAGGCTGCTCACAAGGTCTATGAGAACTTCTTGTCCCTGTATCAGGATCGCTATGAAAAAGCCTGTGATTGCCTCACCAAAGATTTTGAGGTCCTTTTCACCTTTTACGATTTTCCTGCCAAACACTGGATGCATTTGCGTACGACCAACCCGATTGAATCGACTTTTGCCACCGTGAGGCATCGCACGAGGCAGACAAAAGGCTGTGGATCGGTCAAGGCGACAATGGCGATGGTGTATAAACTGGCGATGGAAGCTGAAAAAACATGGGTCAGGTTACGCGGTTACAGGCTCATTCCTCTCGTCATTGACGGGGTGATATTTGTCGATGGTGAACGCAAGATGGCTGCTTAATTCGCACGGATGCGCTCTAACCCATCCACAACATTTGACAATATCTCATAAAAGCGCACAGTTTGCTCAATTTCAGAAAATTGCTCTTTAAGCAACTCAGTTAACTGATAGGGTGTTGTTGCCATCTGATACATTTCGCCAGTGGACTCATTTTCAAATTCACTTACAATGCGATAAATTCGATCCGCTTTCTCATGAAAGTGATCATAGCTCAGTTCATCTATTATAAATAGTATAATTACGCCGAATGCAGTTTGTGACGCTTGAGATTGCGAATCGCCACAAGCAGGTAGTTGTGGATCATTGGGTGTTTCCAGATTAGGATAAAGCTCGCTGGTAACATGAAAAAACACCTTAAAGGAGTAAACAAGACGCTCCAGCGGGTGGTCGTATGTTTTGCTCTTGCCGGCTATATACGCTTTTTGCTTTTGACTTTTGACCTAAAATTCCCATTTTAGTAACATTGTACCATAGATTCTGCTTCCTTAACAGATTCTGGCAATTTCAGTATCTGCTCGTGAAAATTCCAAGACCCTATTCTAACGTCTTTTATCCTCTCTATATTCTCTGTATAATGAGTGAGTTTCCCAACCAAACATACTGCCCAGATAACCCCGAATGTCTCACACTCTTCCGGACTTAATGGACGAATTGACCAATATCCGTCAACAAACTGCCGGAATTCCTCAGTCGTCAGATGGCGACCTTTTCCTACAGGATCCCCCAAAAGCCATCTATCCTTAACCAAGACTACATCAGCCAATGCAGGAGCAAAAATAGAATAAATATCTGTGAACCCAACAACGTCTCCATCCAACAAAATATTCTGACACCGAACATCCCCGTGATTAATTATCCAATGTATAGGATCCTTCTTCTGCGGATGATATTTTGTGCAATATAGCCCAAATCCAAAAGGGTGTCAACGAGCCGTATTAAATTATGCCCGCGACTCAATCGTGCCATTTTATACCGCAACCACACCCCACAGTTATATCGGCTGGGGCAAAACAACCCACCTCGGTTTTGGCATCCCGCTGATGATCGGCACCAAACTGGCCCACCCCGACAAATTCTGTCTCAACATGATGGGAGATGGTGCCTTCGGCATGTCCGGCCTGGACATTGAAACATCTGCTCGCGCAGGCATTCCCATTACAACCGTGCTTCTCAACAACGGGGGCATGGCGACATACCCCGGCGGATTTCCCGTAGCGCGCGAACGCTATGGCGTTTCCAATATGCAGGGCAATTACGCCCAAATTGCCGAGGGCCTGGGCGCTGTGGGAATCATCGTCAAAAAAGCGGGCGAAATGCGCCCCGCACTACAAGAAGCACAGCGATTAAATGCCGATGGCAAAACCGTGTTGATCGATGTGCATACCAGTATGGAGAGCAAACAGTCGCGGTTTTAATTACTGCTTCTCCTTATTGCTGGCCAATGCAGAACCTCATAGCGAAAAGTCAAAACGCGATCGTCAAACCCATGGGCGCAGGCTCAAAAACCACGCTATCAAACAAATTCAGAAACCAAACCACACCGAGCACACCGATCACGATATTCACACGCTTTTCACTGGACTTGACCTCTCGGTGACGTGCCTCCCACTCGGTATAGCGCGTCCCATCCTCATTTGTATATCGCTGGTTTACATGATAAAGTATAGTAGTCTGATTGTAGTGCTCGCGGGCACTCTGAAAATTCCGATACTGCATCCCCAGCGCGACAGACGTACCAACCACTGCACCGAGAAACGCATATCCCTTTTTCTTATACCCCCGGTAAAACTGCCC
>JAGWBW010000369.1 GCA_021295695.1 Candidatus Latescibacterota bacterium | reverse complement strand
CCGCGCTTCGGGAGAACGACACAAAATAAAAATCGTATTCTCGCCCGCAAGAGTACCCACGACTTCGGGCCACGACATCTGATCTATGGACTCACAAACCCCCTGCGCGTGACCCGTTATCGTCTTTACAACCAGCATAAGGTCAACCCCATCCACACCCACGACAAAATCCTGCAATTCGCGCCGGAGCAAATTCTCGCCCTGTAATACCAGCCGATCTGTCCCGATAAACGCACCGGGAACCTGATAGCGAAACCCACCTTCGCCATCGGGCACTTTAACCACGCCCAACTCCTTAATATCTTTTGACAAAGTCGATTGCGTAGTCGAAATCCCAACATCCATCAACGCGGTGCTGAGTTCCTCTTGCCGAGCAATGGGCTGATGTGCAATCAGCTCTAAAATTTTTTGCTGGCGTTTTTGTTTCGCGCTCATAGGACCATAAAAATACGTGAAAATACGTCTAAGTCAAGAATAAAAATTCAAAAAAATGAATTTTTATTCCTTTTTAGCGTACTTATCCAACCACTCTGACATCTCCCACAGAACGTGCATAACCGACTCTCGCGCCCGATAGCCGTGGCTCTCGTGCGGCAGCATCACCAATCGACAGACGGCACCGTGTCCCTTGAGCGCATTGTAAAATCGCTCGCTCTGCATGGGAAACGTACCCGAATTATTGTCCGCCTCGCCGTGAATAAGTAGCAAAGGTGCCTTAATTTTGGGCACATGATTAAACGGAGACATCGCCGCATAAATATCTGCTGCCTGCCAGAGCGTACGCTCTTCTGCCTGAAAACCAAAAGGCGTCAACGTGCGGTTATACGCGCCACTGCGCGCAATACCACAGCAAAACAAATCTGTGTGTGCCAGCAAATTCGCCGTCATAAACCCGCCGTAGGAATGTCCCCCCACCGCCACTTTTTTGGGATCGGCCACGCCCAGACGCACCAACTCATCAACCGCGGCCCTTGCACTATCGGCGAGTTGCGCCACATAAGTATCATTTGCCTCGCGGTCTCCCTCGCCCACAATCGGCATCGCCGGACCATCCAGCACAGCATAACCCCTCGCCAAAAAAGGCATCGCGCCATGCGAACTGATACGCACAAATCGAAAAGGAGAATCCTTCACCTGACCCGCAGCATCTGCACTCTTAAATTCGCGAGGATAAGCCCACATTAACACTGGCAGTGGACCATCGTCTTTTTTATATCCGGGCGGCAAATACAACGTTCCATTTAATTGCACCCCATCTTTGCGCCGATACTGAATCAACGACTTCTGCACCGCCTTCAATTGCGGCATAGGATGAACAAAATGCGTGAGTTGCCGCATGTCATTGCGCCCCAAATCCCGCAAATAATAATTGGTCGGCTCATCAACGCTCTCCCGACTCATCAACACCGTATTGGCATCGATCATCATCGTTGGCCGTTCGTAAAAAGGCGCCTGAGAATGCATGAGGCGTTCCGCCTTACCCGTCTCCAGATCATAGCGATCCAAAAACGGGCGATCACCTTTGGGCGACGCACCATCGCCTGCAAAAAACAGTCAGCAATACAGACCGCCCACTGGGCAACCGCGTAAACACGGGCGCTCCGGGATCGCTGTAGCGATCTTCCCACGACCGATCAAATAATACCTGCGGTTCAAAGTCCGAATCATCCGGGCGAATGCGCCAGGTACGCACGCGCCGCGTCTTCCACCAGCGTTCTGAAACCAACGCGAGATCACCTGTTCCCCACGAACACCCACCATAGCGCATCGCCAGCGACATGAACGCGCGCCCATCACCCTCATAAGGCGCGTCGAGCGCATATACAATATCCCGCACCGCCACATCCACCTCGGGATCGCCCCCATCCTGTGCTATAACCCACGTCACGGTCGCAGGCGCGTCTGCACGCCAGCCAAACGATCGCGCACCTTCGGGCACGGCATCATAAGCAATCGGAATAGACTCGGCCAATGGCAAATCCACGAGTTCGCGCACCTCGCGCCCGTCCAGATCCCAGATCGCCACCTTTG
>JAGWBW010000368.1:927-2579 GCA_021295695.1 Candidatus Latescibacterota bacterium | reverse complement strand
CGGGGGCGCGTCCGCCAGAGAAGAAGATGCCGACGTATTCGGAGGGGTCAATGTCCCGAAAGGCGATGTCGGCATTGATTGAATACCCTTTCCATTCTTCGGTGATGTCCCAGCCAGGCGGGATTTCGTGGAGTACCATTTGATAGCGTCGCTTGTCTGGCCCGGCGACAACGGGGATAAATCCGTCTTCCTGTATCCTGAGAAATGGGTATAAGGTATCGACGGTTTCTGTGGCGTCTCCAACGATGATGAGAACTTTGTCCATGATGGTCTCCTTTAAAAAAGGTAAAAGGTAAAACGTAAAATGTGAGACGTTAAAAGCTATCGTCATTGCGGCAGGGTGTTAGCCGCCACGCCGAAGGCACAACGCCAGTAATCCAGTAGTGAAGCAAGTAGCTTGGCCCCTTGTCTTTCATCTGCGTCCATCTGCGGATTAATCCACGATCATGGTTTTGTGTTCCTGAGCAGATCGCACGATGGCGTCGGCGGTTGCGACATATCTCCTGCCTTGTTCGGGCGTGACAATGAGGGGTGTTTCGCCTCTGATGGCGGAGAAGATATTGCTATAAAAAGGACGGCTTTGCAAGTGAAATTCGGGTGGGGCTGGGATTTTTCGTATTTCCATTTCTTTTCCGTCTATTCTTTTGTGGAGCCAGTGTCCCTGTTTTTGATCGATCATGACCATGAGGTCGCCTTTTTCACAGGCGATGTGGAAGCGGGGAAATGCTTTTAATCGGTTTCCTTTGCTCATTTCGACCAGGGCGGTGGAGCCATCGGAAAATGTGAGATAGCTGTTGAAGTAGTCGTGTTCGTGTAAGATGGATTTCAAAATGCCGGATACATGGATGGGGCCTGAGGGTGCCAGCATGAGAATCTGGTCCAGCAGGTGGGGACCAAAAGACATGAAGGGCGCACTGCCCGTGAATTTTTTTGATCCCGCCCATGTCTTCTTCCAGGGACCGCCCAGATGTCTGGATTGGATCATCAGGGGTTTTCCGATCTGTCCTTCGTTGAGGATGCGTTTGATTTCGAGATAATCGGGGTCCCAGCGGCGGTTTTGATGGGTTGTGACGACGAGTCCGTTCTGTTGGGCTATTTGCAACATGTACTCGGTTTCCGAAAGGCTGAAAGACATGGGTTTTTCGATTACCACATTTTTGCCAGCTTCCAGAACGCGCACACCAGTTGGACCGTGCAGGTAATTGGGCAATGCCACGACAGCCATTTGCAGACCCGGGTGCGCGAGAAATGCGTCAATGTCGCGATAGCCCTCACAGCCGTATTCGCTTTTGGCATGTGCGAGGCGTTCTTCTCGGGTGTCGCAAACCGCAATCAGTTCACATTCTTCCATTTCCGATAAACATGGGGCGTGCAGGTTTTCCGCAATGGCTCCCCAGCCGATGATTCCAGTGCCAATACGCATGGTGTGCCTCTGAATTTGTGATTTTTTGGGATTCCTATTCTCGCATCTCGGCAACGACCTCTTGCATGCCGTCCCACTCGCTCCAGGGGTCGCACAATGCGTCAATCGCAACTTGCCACGGGTTGTAGCCTTCGGGGTATTCTAAGAGACTGTTTTAAAACTCATTTTGCCCCTTCTTGGCTATGCGCTATTGCACTGTCATTCTGAGCGGAGCGCAGCGGAGTCGAAG
>JAGWBW010000368.1:0-904 GCA_021295695.1 Candidatus Latescibacterota bacterium | reverse complement strand
ATGCTTCGGCTACGCTCAGCATGACAAAACGCCGGACATCCGTAGCATCAGGTATTAATTTTAAAACAGCTTCTAAGAATTCGCCTTTCTATCCGCGGTCGGGGTGATCGCTGTCGCCTACGACTGTTGCACCGTTTATAGATTCAGCTATGTACGAAGGAGGCTGTGAGACGTTAATTTTGTCTCTTTTTCTTTATAAAAATAGCAGGCATATAACCTGATCTATGGGTAGTTGCGAGCTTTAGGGAGAAGAAGTTGGGTATAAGGAAATGCTACAAAAGGAAAGATAAGAAGAAATGGGAAAACAGAGATTCAAAACATTTGAAAATTAGTTGTCTTTCGTGTCACCCATTGAATCTTTTAGGGATTTTCCAATGTATTGATCGTGATGATCCGCCCAATTGGGAATAGAACCCTTTAATGTCCCTATAAACTCCTCCAATGGGTCATTATCAAGACGCTCAGTTGCCTCAGCCAGGAGATTAGCAGCTAAAAATTCTGGGAGTTGCCAAATATGCGCCGCGGATTTTCTCAACGAATTATACACTTTCTCTGGTACTTCGAATGTAAGGGTGTGTCCCATAGCTTACCTCCGACAATTGTTTTAGAACGGGAGAATTAATACGGGAATTCCCATTGTGTAAATCTACTATGATGCACTCAGGAGTCAAGAAATTATCACATTGATATACTTTACCCCTGGTTACCTTTCTGGTGGATTGCATTGCCTATATAAAAAAAATAAGCGACCAGGGGCAAAAGCCCAGGGTCGCTTGAGAATATAAGATAAACGCTACGTTGACGAAGGAGAAGTTTATTCTTTTAAGCCGTATTGGCGAATAAAATCACTCGTCATTTCGCGAGCTTGATCGTCGCTGAATTGTTTGGGAGGCGATTTCATCAG
>JAGWBW010000091.1 GCA_021295695.1 Candidatus Latescibacterota bacterium | reverse complement strand
GCATATTGCTGGGGATCACGGGTCTCAATTTGATCCTGTCGTTTGTATCGTACTATGTGTATAACTGGATCAACAACCGGGTCGTCAATGACATGCGGAGTACAATTTTTGAACACCTCCTCTATGTCCCTTTTGAATTTCATCAAAAAACAAAGACGGGCGATCTGGTACACAGGATCAACAACGACATCAGTATCATTAAAAATTTTCTCACCTCAAGCGCATTCAATTTTTTACACAGTTGCCTGATGCTATTGGGACTGTCAATAATTATGGCCTATTTGAATGTCAAACTCTTTCTCCTGTGTTTGATTGCAGCTCCCATCTTTATTGCCAACCTGATTTATTTTCGTCCGAAAATTAAAAATGTCACAGAAGAACGCCAAAAGGAGCGATCTGAGTTGCTCAGTTTTTTTGTCGAGCGGTTTAGCCGCGTTTTACTGATTCAGTCTCACAACGGATATGGGATTGAAAAGAATATATTAGATAACAGGCTATCTACACTGATGGGCCTAAATTTGAGAAATGTCTTCTATTCTGCTTCTATGGGTACGATATCTGGCGGAGTTCGCGCTGCGGTCCCTGCGTCGATCTTACTCATTGGTGGGTATCAAGTTATAATGGGCACCATGAGTTTGGGGAGTCTTTTTGCCTTTCTCCAGTATTTTTCCCGCATATTTTCGCCGATTCAGAGCTTAAACGGATTGTACGTCAACTATGTACGAACTACCGTTTCCATGCGTCGCATATTAGACCTGATGGAAATTCCCGCGGCAGATTCAAGGTCTAATCCCCAGGCCCAGCCCTTTGCGCTTCAAAATCGCATTCGGTTTGAGGATGTTCACTACGCTTATGAAAAGGAAAAAATTGTTGAGAATTTGAATCTGGAGTTGGTGAAAGGAAAGTCTTACGCATTGGTCGGGCCGAGCGGGTGTGGAAAAACCACATTGCTCCATTTGCTGTGTGGTTTTGTCCAGCCACAGAATGGCCGTGTCGCCATTGACGGTGTTAATATTCAGGACATGGATATACAGGACCTGAGAAACCATATAGCTTATGGCACACAAACGCCCCTGCTCTACCACGACAGCATCCGGACCAATATTTCTTATGGCAATTCGGAAATTCCCGCTGAAGCAGTTGATAGTGTTTTCAATGCTATGGGTTTTGAAAATCTCAGTCTGGAGACACTTGTGGGCGACCAGGGAACGAAAATTTCTGGTGGTCAGCAGCAACGCATCGCGCTTGCCCGTTTATTTTTGAAAAAAGGTGATATTCTACTGCTCGATGAGGCGACCTCAGCACTCGATTCCGAGAGCGAAGGCGTTATATATGACTTGTTGCGTTCACATTATCAAGACAAGACGATTCTCGTAGTCAGCCATCGCTGGTCCACGATACAAAAGGTTGAGGAAGTGATTTGCCTGTCAGATGGCAAAATCGCAGAACGGGGAACACCTGAGGAACTGATGCAAAAACGCGGCGTTTGCTGGCGGCTGTTTCAAGACCAGCATCACGTCGATAAGCCAAACCGTGAATTGGGAGAGGTAGAACCCCCTCAACGTCTCGCCCTATCGGAAAGTTGATGTTTATCTTTTGATATTAGTAGAATATTAATTCTGTATTAAATCCCTTGTTTCAAGGGATTTTTTACTTGATATTGTCTGAAACCAACTATTTTGACATCTCTTGATGGTGGGTAATGGACTCAAAATTATGAATCAAAAAAACAAAAAATGGATATGGCTCATTGTCGGAGCTTTTGGCATTGGTCTCTATTTCCTTGAATTCGGTCTCAAGGCTGAAAATACCGCGATTCCCCAGAGCGCAGACGAAAGCACACTGGTCGCGACATCCGTTGAAACGCGCAAAGTTCAGATAGACATAGAACCTGTGCCGGTTGAGGTGGCAATAGCGAAAAAACAAAAATTGATACAACACGTCCGTGCGACGGGTTATACAGAAGCACTCCAAGAAATGTCGATGATCTCGCAACAGGACGGCCAGATTACTGAATTGCCAATTCTAGAAAATATGCTTGTGGAACGGGATCAGCTCTTATTAGCCTTAAATTCAGAAGAACAAAGGCAAGCATTCATCGATGCCCAAAACCGCTACACGTCAAAATTGTCGCAATATGCTATTGAACTGGGATTTGATTCTTCAGAGCGCGAAAACATTTTAGGGCAGGCTGAAGAACGCTTTTTGGCCTCTATGGCTGAAGAATTAAAAAAAGTGGATGGGCAAACAAAAAATCGAAAGACGGATATAAGGCTTACCGATAAATCGACCAAATACAACCGACTCTGGTTGACCGCTGGACGAGTGGGTTTGATTACTGCCTGGACCAATTTAGAACGCGCCAGATTAACCCTTGAGCAAACAAGGCTCTATGCCCCTTTTGACGGGCATATTGTGGATTTGAAGCTCTCTTCGGGAAGTTGGATCAAAAACGGTGAGGGAGTCCTGCGACTGATTGATTTAGATCAAGTGGTTGTCAACTCTCGCGTGTTGGAGAGCGAGATGCGCCATATCAATGTGGGGTCACCTGCTCAGGTGATTTTTGTTGCGTATCCCGATACGGTTTATACGGGAACAGTCGATGTGATCCGCTCTATGGTCGATCCTGAAACAGGTACTTGCGAAGTAAGTATTTTAATCGACAATCCCGATTTCAGACTAAAACCCGGCATGTTTGCCAATGCTCAAATTGCGGCTCGCGTTTACAATCACAGGTTGGTCGTAAGAACCGATGCCATCTTAAACCGAGATGAGAGAGATGTCGTTTTTGTTGTCGAAAATGGATTGGCAAAATGGCGATACATCGCGAGCGATCTAAAAAATGAGATCTATACGGAGATCTTAAAGGGTGTTCAAGAAGGAGATTCCGTGATCGTATCTGGGCATTATAACCTCGCGCACGATACACCTGTCGCGGTTGTCAAGACGATTGATCCGTAAAATTCAAGAGATTCTGGACAGACGATGCATATATCCGAACTATCAGTCAAAAGACCCGTTGCGACTTTCATGTTTTTTGTCGCATTTTGTCTTTTGGGGGCTTTTGGATTTTCCCATTTAAGCGTGGAACTGCTTCCCGATATTGCGATTCCCCGTCTGGTGATCGAAACGAGATTTTCAGGGGCTGCGCCCGAGGAAGTTGAGACCCAAATCACGCAACAAATCGAATCTCAGTTTGCGACACTCAAGGCAGTTAGAAACATACAATCGGTATCGAAATCGGGCATCTCCCTTGTTACGCTTGAGTTTTATTGGGGCACGCAGATGGATCAAGTGCTTCTGGAAGTGCGGGAGAAACTCGATGATTTGTCTTACGCACTTCCAGAAGCCGCAGGGCGACCAAATCTGTTGCGGTTTGATCCGGCTGCCGATCCTATCATGACATTGGTTGTCACTTCTGGTCGCCTTGAAAATCCAAAGAATCAGCGCGATGCAACTGAAGCGTTAATGGAGCTTAAAAATTTTGTCACATTTATTGTCAAACGCAGGTTGGAGCAAATCAATGGCATTGCACAAGCCGTTATTTTAGGCGGACTTGAACGCGAAATAAGGGTTATTGTCGATATAAACCGCCTCAATAGTATGGGCATTGCATTGAATCAGGTCGCTCAAGCACTTGACCGCAACAACTGGACACAGCAGTCTGCAGGCACAATTCGAAAAGGACTCTTCCGATATTCATTCAGAGCCATTGGGCAATTTCAAGACGTAGAGGATATTCAAAAAACCATCGTTGGACATAGATCCAATGGGGCAGTGATTTCTCTTTCCGATGTGGCATCTGTTTTGAGCACCTATCGAGAAAGATCTGGTTTTACAAATTGGAATGGACGAGAGATTGTCGCGTTGTCCATTTTAAAAGAAGGCAGCAGCAACACTGTCTTGAGCTGTCGGGAAGTGCATCGAATATTGGGCCAAATACAGCGCGAATTTCCTGGCTTTAAGGTAGGGGTTATTTCAGATCAAGGATTCTTTATTGAGCAAGCCATTAACAACGTCTTAATGGCCCTTCTTTTGGGGGCCTGCTGCGCCTTCGGTGTTCTGTTTCTATTCTTAAGGGGTGGAAAAATTCCCGCGATGGTCGGTGTCGCCATCCCGATAGCAATCACTGCGACATTCATTCTCCTGTTCCTTCTGGACATAAATTTTAATGTTATTTCCTTAGGCGGCTTGGCATTGGGCACGGGATTGATCGTCGATAACTCCATCGTTGTTTTGGAAAATATTCAAAGACACCGGGAAAGCGGCACGCCGCTTATGGCGGCTGCAATTTCTGGAAGTCGTGAAATCAGTCTTGCGGTCACAGCATCAACGCTGACCACTGTATCCGTTTTCTTTCCCCTGATTTTTGTAAAAGGATTGGCAGGAGAACTCTTTTTTGATCTGTCAATGGCTGTGACCTGTGTACTTTTAATTTCCCTATTGGTATCTTTAACCCTGCTTCCCATGTTGATTTCTCGACTCAGCGACATGGAGCAACCGCCTTCTGATCACAGGTCAGAGGCTATAATACGCGGTTTCTTACATGGCCCTGTTACGCGGCCTATTTTTTTTGTTTTTAATCTTCTTTTTGACGCATTTCAGGCCGTATTTAATGCATTTGCCCGCTGGTATGAAGCGCGGTTGCGGTGGGTGATTCAACATCGCGTCTTTGTAATCTGCATTTATGGATGCCTATTGGGACTCTCTGCCTATCTGTATTTGGGGCTTGAGAAAGAGCTTGTGCCATCGGTTGACCAACAAGGCATCACAATTAAACTTTCTCTGCCCCAGGGAACAGACCTGCTCGCCACGCGCCATATTGCCAGTAAAGTAGAAAGTTTGTTTCTCGATCATCCGGGAGTCAAAGACGTCTTTTCTCAAGTGGGCATTGTACATGCGATTTTATCAACACAACGCGATGAGTTATCCGTAGAAACTGCAAAAATTGAAGTGCGATTCAAGGAGGGTTATTCTTTTGATCCATTTATTCAAAGCGTTCAGGAGGTCGCAAAGAACTATCCCAATTGCGATCTCGAAATCCAAGAACCCCAGTCTCCTTTTGTAACGCTTTTTCAGATGTCTTCGCGTGAGGTTCAAATACGTTTCTTTGGACCTGATTTAAAAAAATGCGAATCTATCGCACAGAATATTGCGAAGACACTGACCACCTGGCCTTCACTCGATTTCATTCGGGTCGTTCCGAAACTTGGAAATCCCGAATACCACATTTACATCGACCGAGACCGAACCGCCCACTATGGTATTACATCACAGCAGATCATTGATTTTTTGAGTGCGTACTTGCGCGGGGTTGAGGCGAGTCAGATTGAAGCCTTTGGCGGTAAGACACCTCTCGAAGTGACAATAAAACGAGATGTACAGGTGCAATTGTCCGATCTCTTGAATGCTGAAATACCGCATTCGTCTGGTGCTATGCTGCCCATGCGGGAGTTTATTCGCGTGAAAGAAGGCGTGGGATATGCCGAAATTCGACATGAAAAGGGCACGAGAGTTGTGGCAATTTTGGCGGATGTTCGGGGAAAAGATCCCGTCGAGATTTCTCAGAAATTACAGGCGTATCTCAACCAATTGGAAATACCCGAAGGATATGATGTTGAAATCGCGGGACAAAATACCTTCATCGCGGAGTCGCTGGATAATTTAATCGTCATTATTGCCTTGTCGATTGCACTCGTTTTTATGGTCATTGCGTCCCATTTTGAGTCTCTGCGTTTGCCATTTGTTATTCTCACTGCAGTTCCACTTGCACTGGCAGGTGTCGTTTTTATTCTTCTGGTCACAGGACAATCTCTAAATATTATGTCTTTAATTGGCATTGTGGTGCTGGTGGGCATCGTCGTAAATGATTCTATTGTTAAAATCGATTTTATTGATAAGCGGTATAAAGAAGGCGCAACTCTGCTGGTCGCAATTCAAGAAGCCGGACAAAAACGTCTGCGACCTATTATTATGACGACAGTGACAACAATTTTGGGATTGGTTCCCATGGCTCTTAGCAAAGGGGTAGGTGCTGAGTTGTGGCATCCGCTTGCGTGGACGATTATTGGGGGCATCGGATTGTCAACCTTTTTGATTTTATTTGCTGTGCCTGCCTTGTATGGCATAGTGGTGCGTAAAAACTGATGACATTTACCGATAAATTACAAAGGCGACCCATAGCGGTCGCCATGTTTACGATCGCGGTCATTTCAATTGGCCTGATCGCTGTCTTGCAATTGCCCATTGAACTGCTGCCCGCTCTGGAGTATCCCCGGATGAGTCTTTCTGCGTCCTGGACAGGGGCTTCTCCGGAATCGATAGAGTCACAATTAACAACGCCTCTTGAAGCGATCGCTGTCAGCATCCCCGGGGTTAAGAGTGTCAGTTCCAGTTCTGGTTTTGGCTATGCACAGTTGACGATAGAGCTTTTAAGAACAGCCAACCCAACATTCGTGCGTCTGGAGTTAAAAGACAAATTGGCTCGTTTCTATGAGCAACTTCCCGAAGAGATTAAACCCCCTAAAATTCGACCTTATATTCCCCGAGAATTTCGCGATAAAATTGGTTTTATGCGTCTGAGAATAACAGGATCCAAAAGCCTTGATCAACTTCGCAAAATTTCAGAAGAAGTTTTGAGGCCCGAGCTTATCGGTATGGATGGAGTTGGTGAAATTAGCATCACTGGAGGGGCACAGAAAGTCTTGAGGATTCAAGTTTCGCGAGCAGTGATGAATTCTTTGGGCTTGAATCTCCAGGAGATATATAGACAAATTTCTGCGTTTAATAAAAAAATTTATCTTGGAAAAATATCTAATAATGACCAGACATTCTGGGTCAAATTGGAATCTTTGGATACACACCCTGTCTCCGCGCTTTCCAAATTGCCGATTTCAGCAGGCGATCTGACTGTTTTGCTCGGTGATATAGCGACCATAAAATACGATTATGACGATCCCGAAACATTCTTTCGAATCAATGGGCGCGACTTTGTCGTCATGGAAATCGCGCGCGAACCGGGGTCTAATATCCTGGCCCTTGCCAACGATATTCACAAAAAATTAGAGAATTTCAAAAAAGAAAGTGCTTTACCGTCTGATGTCAAAATCGATGTCATTCAAGACAGAAGTCAGGATCTAAAAGAAGATATTTCGGTTTTACTTAAAAGTGTGGTTTTTTCCGCCGGGTGTCTATTCTTGATTTTGCTTGTTGCATTTCGGTCTATGGCAGCCGTTATCATTGTATTTGTCTCTTTAATATTTTCTCTATGTTTGACGTTTATTGTGATGTTCTTTTGCAAAATCAGTGTGAACAGCGTGACGTTGATAGGGCTTGGCATTGCATTGGGCATCATGGCGGACAACGCCATTGTGGTTATTGACAGGTTGCAAAAAGATCATGCGACTCGCAACACTGGTGAATTAGAAGAGAGTGGCATTCGAAGTGTTAGAATGCCCATATTCGCATCTACGCTTACGACGCTTGGCGCATTTTTACCTCTGGTCATTCTATCGGCTCAGACAAAGCTTTATCTGATACCCTTTGCCATTGTTGTATCAAGCGCTCTTGGGGCCTCGACTTTGTCTGCTTTTACACTGGTTTATGTCGCTACACACCACTTTATTTTGCGATCTAAAAAAAATTATCCGCAAGGGGTCATTTCTGATGAGACAGAATCCGAAAAACGAGATGGGTGGCAGGCTACATATTGGTGGCTATTGAATAAAACGATTCGCTATCGACGATTTGCTATAGTTGCGATGGTGTGGTTGTTTGGAATACCGCTGTGGCTTTTCCCAGACAATATGACATTTAATATTCAAAGCAAAGAGCGTGGGAGAGAATCATCTACTATACAGATAGTTAAATCGCGGTTCGCTGAATTATACGACGCAATCTTCGCAAGTGAGACATACTTGAATGCAAGACCTTATATCGACAAGGTATTGGGAGGAAGCCATTATTTATTTTATCGCCATGTTCCCATTGTTGGTTCTGTGGGGGGGCGTGTAAGATTAGAAGATAGTTATGTAACTGTCGATATTAAAATGCCTCGTTATACAGAGGTCAAATATCTTTTACAAGTCGTGTCTGCATTTGAGATCCATTTGGACAAATTCTCTTTGGATATTTATTATGAAACGCGAGTTGCAAATAATTATGAAGCCCTTTTGAAAATTAAAATGGCGCGCTGGCAGGATCCAGATGATTTATTGATCGAGCTACAACAGGTATTTGAGCAGGTGGCTGTTTCGCTTGGCGGTATAGAATGCTCAGTTCAAGGATATGGTCCGGGATTTCGAAATCTGAGAGGGGCTCACATCTCAAACCTTGTCACTTCTGTAAGTGGTTATAATTATTTAAAAGTAAAAGAAATAGCGCAAGAATTAGCTGTGGAAATCTCTAAACACAGACGCTTTTCTAATATTTCGATAGATCAAGCATCATTTGGCAGAAAACCGGCATGGAATGTTGTCGCAATACCAGATAGAGAGCAGTTGTGGAAAACGCGTGAAGACGTTGGTACTATGTTCAGCCAGATTTCCAGTTTAACCCTATCGGACGGGATGTACCGGTCTGCTATAGGAGGGCAGAAGAAGAATATTCCAGTATATATAGATTATCTCTTAGAAGATCGCGTCCACACGATTTCTGATCTGAACAAACAAACACAGGCCGCAGAAAGGGTATTGAAAGTAGAAGACATTGCACAGATTGAAAAACGCCCGACACTACCTGTTATTAACAGAAGAAATCAAGCCTACTCGCGTTTGGTGACCAGTGACTACGCAGGACTACGCCGCTATGGCGGTCGAATTATCATGAATATCCAGGACGCAATGGTTTTGCCTCTGGGATATGGTTTTAATAGGGGGGGATTCGATTTTTTTGATGATGAGGGAACATTGTGGGGCGCAGTTCTTCTGAGTGCCATTCTCATTTATATGATTTTGGCCGCACTATATGAATCATTTCGACAACCTTTTATTATTCTCTGGACTGTGCCCATGGCTTTTATTGGGCTTTTTCTTGTGTTTTTCGTTTTTGACGGCGTATTTACACAGGGTGGATATTTTGCGATGGTATTCTTGATCGGGATTTCTGTTAATAACGCGATTATTCTACTCTATCAGCTACAAAAAAGAGCAGTGCAGAACCAAGCCCCTCTTCCCCAGTCGGCAATATTCGAGGTTTGTCTGAGTCGGCTTCGTCCCATTCTGGTCACTGGCGCGACGTCTATAGGCGGGTTATTGCCCTTCTTAATCTGGTTTCCAAACGGCACACTCTGGCACGCTTTTGCCCTGGGGACCGTTGGCGGACTCTGTTTGTCCTCTGTTGGCGTATTATTGATACTCCCCGCACTCTTTTTTAGAAATCAAAGGTAGTGATTGATTTTCATCTGCGTTCATCTGCGTTCATCTGCGTTCATCTGCGTTCATCTGCGTTCATCTGCGGATAACACTTCAAAAGGTGGTCTGCGTGATTATTCTGGGTATTGATCCGGGTAGTGTGGTAACCGGTTTTGGTCTGGTTGAACACCAGAACCGGAAAAATCGGTTGCTG
>JAGWBW010000090.1:22612-24883 GCA_021295695.1 Candidatus Latescibacterota bacterium | reverse complement strand
GATCGGATCGAAATCAGGGGATTTGGCGTGCTGGGCATCAAGCCGACCAAACCGAAACCCGCTGCACGCAACCCCCGCACGGGCGAGATTGTTTATGTTCCTGCTCGGCGAAAGAGCTATTTCAAAGCTGGTGTTTTGATCAAGAAAGCATTGCACGAACCTTTGGATGAATAGAGGTGTTTTCTACTCTTTCCAGGAATAAGCAAATTATAGAAATTAGGTCCAATACATACGTTTACGCTACAAGCGTAGCATAATATTACTTTAAAAATAACAGGTACATAAAAAGGTTCGGCTTTTAGCCGAACCTTTTTATGTACGATACAACAATTATCGAACTGACAACTGAACGGATCTGGGTATGGTCCATGATAGACCAGTTCCTCAAGTCTATTCATCTGCTATAGCAGCCGCATCATCTGCTTCAGCTTCAGCCTGACTGTTCGATGTCAAAAACTCATACGCTTTATTTAACATTCAGGCTATTGGTTCTTTGCCAATTCCCCTCTTTGTCCAAATAACTTCGCTGAAATGAGACTGTTCTTACAGTGAAAGATTCTTCACCGCGCTTGTATTCATTTTCGAAAATCGAAGCACTACACAGACCATGACGAAATGTGATTTCGGGTTGTGCCATCCTGTTTCACCTCCTTTCTATTTGGTAAGTAAAATGTAAAAGAGCTTATTAATCATCGCTTTTCACCATTTTCATATCTCCACCCGTTTCTACTTCACTTTACGAGCGCAACGCGCTTTGTAAATATCGCTTCCTTGTTTTTTAGAAGGACTATATAGATGCCAGACCCCACAGATGCTCCCAAGTCATTTTTACCATCCCATATACGCCGATAATATCCGGCTGGCAAATGTTGTTGAACCAACCGTCTGATGGGTTGTCCCAGGATATTATATATAGTCACATAAACAGGACCTCCTGTCGTGTAAAAACCTAACACAGTTGCAGTATTGAAAGGATTAGGTGACGGGTAAATGCCCTCATCTATTTCCAGATCGCGGGGTTTTGAATCGTCAGATATAGGACCATTAACCATCTGGTCTTCACCATCAAAAACAATGGGTTTTCCCGATACGACATTTTCATCGTTCACACCATTCAGGGTGTCTGGTTCCACTTCTGAAACAGGTGGCGTGCCGGGCGACATCGCGTACCAGTCGGGGATTTGGGGATGTAACTCTGGAGGGGCATCAGGTGAAAACAGCCAGGAAACATCTGGTGTGGCTTTTGGTACGCGCACCATCGGGCAGGATCAGATGAACGACATCTCCACCGCTACTGAGTCCATTTCCTATCTGACCGCCAGCAGACAAGACATTACCGGGAATATTCACAGGCGTTCCCCCACCAAAAATGGTGACATAACCACCGGGCAGAAGCACGACATCATCGGGAAAAGGGAAAAATTGAGAGACAATAATATCGTCATCGCCGAGCAGCCAGCCGCTCAGGTCGAGCGTATCTGCGCCGGTATTGGTCAATTCGACAAAAGCATCTGTATGTCGATCCACAACCCCATCGTTATTGGCATCCACTTGTTCGGGTAGCATCAGGATTTCGGAAAATACCAGACCGTTAGGGACAGTCAATTCTTCGGGGTCAATTGCATCATCGCCATGCCCTAAGCGTCCGATAGAGATAGATTTTCCTTCGTATATCTCATTGTGTAATAGATAATTGCCATTATCATCTCTGGCAAAGGATATGCCCTGACGCGCGTTCTCATACGTCATTTTAGAGACCACTGTACTTCCATCGGGTGCCAGTAACTGCACCGTATCGCCTCCATTGGCTAGGCCATCGCCAATGCGCCCGTCATCGGCAAATATCCGCTCGCTAACGGGCATATCCCCCCCACCAAAGAGCACTACAACTGCTTGCGTATCGATTACTGTGCTATCGGGAAATCGGAAAAGTTTTTCCACAGGTACATCGTCATCACCGAGGTAATAGCCGCCAATATCGATGGGATGCTCGCCCAAATTCGCTATCTCGACAAACTCATCCTGATAGGTGTGTCGCCCCCCATCGCCATTGGTATCGCCTGCATCGCCTGCGGCGGGATTGGGATATACTTCAGAGATCACCAGATCTTTGGGAGGTTGAAAAATGTCAAATGTATCTCTGGCCACTGTATTTATGAAAGCCCCCTCTTGTCCATCCCGTGATGTGCCGGGCGACATCGCGTGCTGCCCAGGGATTTGGGGGTGTAACTCTGGAGGGGCATCAAGCGACAACAGCCATGAAACATCTGG
>JAGWBW010000090.1:13068-22606 GCA_021295695.1 Candidatus Latescibacterota bacterium | reverse complement strand
ACCATCGGGCAGGATCAGATGAACGACATCTCCACCGCTACTGAGTCCATTTCCTATCTGACCGCCAGCAGACAAGACAGTGCCGGGAATATTCACAGGCATTCCCCCACCAAAAATGGTGACATAACCACCGGGCAGAAGTACGATATTATCGGGAAAAGAGAAAAAATTAGAGACAATAATATCGTCATCGCCAAGCATCCATCCGCTCAGGTCGAGCGTATCTGTTGGTCAATTCGACAAAAGCATCTGCATGTCGATCCACAACCCCATCGTTATTGGCATCCACCTGTTCGGGTAGCATCAAGATTTCGGAAAACGCGATACCATCAGGGATGGTCAACACTTCGGCCAAGACCTCGGGTGCAACCAGATCATCGCCGGGTCTTAAATGTCCGACTGAAGTTGAATCCTCTTTGTATATTTCATTGTGCAAGAGATAATAGCCGTCCTCATTTCTGGCATAAGATACGCCTCTGGTCGAGCGTTCATATACCATTGAGGCGACCACTGTGCTGCTATCGGGTGCCAATAATTGTACGGTATCGCTCCAATTGGACAGGCCATCGCCAATGCGCCCGTCATCTGCAAAGATCCGATCGCTAACGGGCACCTCACCCCCACCAAAGAGCACGACTACCGCTTGCGTATCGAGCACTGTGTTGTCGGGAAATCGAAATAAGCGATCTGCTGAGGCATCGTCATCGCCGAGGAAATAGCCGCCAATGTCGATGGGGTTCTCGCTTAGATTTGCTACTTCGACAAATTCATCCTGGTAAGTGTGTCGCACCCCGTCGCCATTGGTATCGCCAGCATCGCCCCAGGCGGGATTGGGATACACCTCCGAGATCACCAATGCTGGTTTTTCCTTTTCCAACACCCGCAGATAAGTGTGAAGGCTCTCTCGACCCCGCCAGAAGAACCCAACCTCCGTCTCACCAGCACGCACAGCAACCACCTTGTTGCCCTGTTCAATTCGCGCGATAGTGGTATCCCACGATACCCATAAAACCTCGTCCTCAATACGCCTTGTTTCCCCAGTTTCGTAGCTATAAATCGCGGGTATCAGTGACACGGATTCTCCTTCTATCATGTCCAAATATTCGGGCAGAGACTCGAGTTTATCGAAAAGCGACCGCGGTTTGCCCGGTGAAAATAGCCCTCTGCCCGGGTCAGCACTGTGCAATACCCACCTGCCAGTCCCTTCTGGATACCGTACCAGGGATTGATCCTTCCCCCCTGCACTGCCCCATTCTGCTCTTGCAATTGTATCGCCTGCAGTTTTTATGAGAAACACCGCATCTCCCGAATTGCTCAATCCCCCGCCGATATTGCCATCATCAACAAAAACCTTGCCTTCAAATTCAGATTTAATTTTTGTTGTATCGCCGCCGCCAAAAAGCACGATGTATTCGCCTGGGGCAATCCGTGTATTTGGTGGAAAAGTGAACGGTCCTTTTGAACCGGGTTTTCGGTCTGACAACTGCCACCCACCGATCGAAATAGTATCCAATCCAGTATTCAGTATTTCCACAAATTCGTCCTCACTGGTGTGCCGGACACCATCTCTATTAGCATCTCCCCGATCCCCCGATGGTGGGTCTGCAAAGACCTCATTGATCACGACATCCGTTTCAGCACCGAAAACTTGTATCTTCCAAAGCATTCCCAATATCACAACAATAATCCAGTATCTCATCATATTGGCCTCGCGAAATGTTTTTTATCATGACCTCTGCAAATCGCGTGCCAAAATCTGGAAAATGTCGCAAGATACATTAAATCAGTGAGTTACGATCCTGAAAGGCTATATGACCAAATAGCGTTGGGGAACGAATTTTTCAATTTTTAGCGATGGATGAATCAATTTTTTCAACAAAAAATCCCGGCCACCAAAGTGACCGGGATCCATTTATGCTTGACGTATATGGAAAAAACGTGTTATTGATTACGTCGTCTAACCAAGAGGAGGATAAGACTATGGACTGTAAATTACCCGAAGACTTTCACACAGTTCTCCAAATAGAGAATGCATCTGAACGCTTTGACGAAGCCTTGCAAGTCGCCGAAAAAATTTCTGCTGCAGATGTCAAATTGTATCCCAACATGGACCACGCGGCGATCTTCACAGACCCTCCGTGCCTCGTTGCGGGACCTCTAAAAAAAATGGGTTATGTTGCGGGTTGGGACACGAAGTGCTACCCCTCACCCGTCGATGAACAGGATTATATCAACGTGCCATCGGGTTTACCTGTCGGGCATCCCGCCCTCGCACGCGGCTGGTTTCACTATGTCGCTGTGGTTCACCCTGTTGACCAACCCGCGCTCGATCAGATGCTTGGACAGGGATACGGCAATCCCTTTATCCATCACCTGACCTGGGGCATAGTACCGCCAGATCGAAACGGCGGGGATGATTTCGACTATGCATGCAGGGTTATTTCTCACATGGTCAACACGCGACAACGCATTGGTGGTTATCTAAATCAAGAACCGGGAACTCTGATAATGGCGTTGCCACCCGATATTACACAACACCCACGATTTGAAACCACCCTTCCCGAATTGCTCGATGGATTAGATACCGACTCTTATCAGGTTGAAACCATGCAAGGCGGCGGATTTCTGATTCAGTTTTTTGTGCTAACCGGCGGGCGGATTGAAGTTGCACTTCGCATCAATACCCGGCAAACCTTCAATCCCAAAAGTGTACACAAAATTTCAGAAGACGCGAATAGACGAATAGACGAACTCCGCCCTGCCACCCCAAGTCAGTGCGAACGCCATTCGTAGATTCGTCTAAAGCGCCTTCCGAAGTCGTGCGGAACTGATGTTGAGTTGATCTCGGTATTTGGCTACCGTGCGTCGCGCGATGTTAATGCCCTCTTTTTTAAGCATAGTTGATATGTGTTCATCGCTCAATGGATTCTGTACGTCTTCAACATCAATGATCTCTGCTATTTTTTCTTTTACACTTTTGGCAGAGATATCGTCATCATCGTACCGACTCCATCCCCCATCAAAAAAATATTTCAATTCGTAAACACCATGCGGTGTTTGTACATATTTGCCATTGCTTACGCGGCTGATGGTCGAAATGTGCATCTGCACCTTATCAGCCACTTCCTGGAGTACCATTGGCTTGAGAAAACCAGGGCCTCGGTCAAAAAATTGAACCTGATTTTCGACAATACATTGCATGACTTTTAACATGGTTATGCGTCTTTGGTGAATAGCATTGATAAACCAGCGTGCGGAATTGAGTTTGTCAACGACAAATTTTTTGGTCTCTCGCAATTTTTGATCATTTCGTCCCGGTTTGTCCGATTGTCTGAGCAAGGTGCGATAAATTGGACTGACACGCAATTCGGGCAGCATGCGATCAGTCAGGGAAACAACGTACTCGTCGCCGATCTTCTGGACTTCGAGATCGGGAATGACGTGATTGAGATTCAATGCGGGTTCGGATTCAATATTGGGCTTGGGATTGAGCGATGCGAGGACTTTCTCAACCGCGCGCATCTCATCAAGGCTTGTGTCGAGTGCCAGGCTTATATGGCTAAACCGGCGGTTGATCCAGTCGTCGAGGTGATAGTGTAGCACCTTTGCAACCAAACCGTTTGTGATATTTTTTTCTTTTAACTGAATCAATAAACACTCTTGAAGATTTCGCGCACCAACACCTGTTGGATCAAATGTCTGAATAACGCCCAGAACGCATTCCACATCCCCAATATTGATCCCCAGCTTATCGGCTACCTCCCCTATCGAACATCCCAAAAACCCATCTTCGTCAATATTGCCAATTAAGTACTCGGCAATAATGCGATCACTCGGTGAAAGATCCGTGATAGCTACCTGTTCTAAAAGTGAATCTCTTAGCGTTTTTTCGCTGGTGCGGTCATTGTGCCAGTCTTCAGTATCGGATTCAAATTCTTCGCGCGGACTGGCATACCCGGATTCATTTAAGTAGTGATCCCAGTCTTGTGCATCAAATACGTCTGCATTAAGTGTGTTTAAGTCCGGGTCTTCAAATTCCAATTCTTCAATGGGTTCTTCATCCCGGTCTTCGTTCCCGTTTTCTTCATCCAGTTCGTCTTCGGGTTCTTCTTGTTCTAAATCCTGATTAACATCTTCGTCAATTTCCAGAAGCGGATTGATCTCCAATTCTTGCCGAATCAACTCCGCTAATTCCAGAGTGGGCAATTGGAGGAGGTGCAAAGATTGGATGAGTTGCGGCGCCAGTTTCTGCTGAATCAACTGAGATTGTGTATAATCAAGACCAATCATAGTATAACTTTCTTCACAGTATCACCAATCCGTATCGCGCCAGAGCGAATGACCTTCGCATTGATCCCGCGCAACTGAAGCTGTTTGCCTATGGGAGAACTGATAAATTTCAGCGCGTCCAGCCCAAAACGCGCAGCAAATTTTTTACAGCCTGTATGGGGTTGATCTGTAACTTCGATCACTGCTTCCCCCAGACTCAGTCGGGTACCCGGTGGCACATTCTCCGCGCTCAAATCGAGATCCATATACAACTGATCCCCAGCCAGTGCCCAACGCTCTTTTTTGGGGGCTAATAGGGCAATCACGCGGGCGTTCATGATGTTGAGTTGCATGTCTGGATGGGCCGACCCATCTACCGTCTGAGAGCTACCGCGTGTTTTCCAGTTGTCGCCCACGAGCCCTTCAAACAGATGGAGTTCGCCCTCTTCCAGGACCTCCCTCGCCTCAACCTGAGGCCGTCGCACAATCAGCTCTAACACGCCCGCATCTGTGGGCGACTGGCGGATATTTTCTAATCCCGCTTCTAACTCTGCCATCGTTACATGTTTCATTCTTGTCCTCATCAGTGTTCAGTAAGAGAAAGGGACAACTTTAAATAATAACAAATAACGGAGAGGGTTGTAAACCCTTTTTCCCAATTTGTTACGAATCGAGGCGAAATCGGTCGCCCAGATAAATGCGACGCGCTTCGTCGCTTGCTGCCAATGCCCGGGGTGTACCTGAAAGGAGAATCTTTCCCTCAGAAAGCAAATAGGAGCGATCTGTAATCGCCAAAGTTTCTCGCACATTGTGATCGGTAATCAAAACTCCGATATTTCGGCGTTTTAGTTCGGCGATAATATTCTGAATATCTTCCACCGCACGCGGATCCACACCGGCAAAAGGTTCGTCGAGCAGCATAAAGAGCGGATCTCGAGAGAGTGCCCGCGCGATTTCCAGCCGACGCGTTTCCCCCCCCGACAAACTATCTGCGCGTTGGTGCGATAAATGTTCAACTCCCAGGTCTTTCAATACCTTGTGGGCGCGGTCTAACCGTTCTGCCTTACCCATTTTTTCATATTCGAGGACGGATAGGACATTTTCCAGCACGGTCATCTTTCTAAAAACAGTAGATTCTTGCGCCAGATAACCAATGCCCAGCCGTGCGCGGCGATACATCGGCAATGCAGTGATGTCTCGATCACCCAAAAAAATGTATCCTGTATTTGAAGAAATTGCGCCGACAATGAGATAAAAACACGTCGTTTTTCCCGCGCCATTAGGCCCTAAGAGTCCGACAATTTCGCCGGGATTGACGATCAAGTTGACTTGATTGACAACCAGGCGACGCGCGTATTTTTTGACCAGACCCTCGGCTCGCAGGTTCACGGCGCATCCTCCAATTCGGCGCTGTAGTGTCCTCGTACATCCCCCTCAGCTCGGATAGATAACAACCGCCCGGGGTCAAATCTCAAAAGGAGATAATCTCCAGAAACCGTTACATCGTCGCTATCTCGTGTGATCCGCGTGCAATGTGCTTCATCGAAAATTGCCATCTGATCTAACTCCCCATTGGAAAACCACAACACGCATCGCTTGCCCCCCAGGCGGCTTTCTGATAGGCTATCCTGAGCGATATAAGAACCGAGGCAGCCACCAGACAGCGTCAAACTATCCAGTTTTCCATCTCGATAGGCCAATCTGAGGTCACCGCCAGAGAGCACTGCCCGCGACGTATCTCGCTCGCTCAGATCGAGCATGACATTTCCCCATGCGTGCATGCGCTGCGGGGTCTCATCACGAAAGACAATCCGAGCGGAATCTGAGCGTATTTTTTGCGAATGACCATTGGCAAGAGCCATAGCATGGATGAGCGAACTATCCGAAAGCTCCAACGCACCAATTGTCTGATCAGACATTTCTATAAGAATTTTTTCGCCCTGGGCAGAAACGGAATCGCGGTTAGTGGGATTGGACCAGGCCATCAAGGGCCTGCCAGAAAGGACGATCGCAGAATCCACATACGCGCCAGATAAGGCCTTCCCATGTGTATATCCCTGTCGCAAGATGAGGTTGCCATTAAGAAAGAGTTCCTGCCCGCGATTGCCAAAGGCAATGGAATCGGACTGTGCCTCGAGGGTATCGCCGTATTCCCCTACTACCTGTAACTGCGTCTGGCCTTGCATATTTCCGCGTTCGCGGATCAAATCGTAGCGCAATTGGGAAGCGCGCAGTCTCCGGCCTTCGGGCAACACAAGGGCGACATCACCCTCGGCAATAAGCGAATCCTCTTTGCTTAAAAATCGCACGGTACGCGCCTCAAGCGTGCGCTGGTTGTCGCTTAGATAGACGTGTCCCCGAAACGTCGCGAGATCTTCGCGATCTTGAAAAATAAGTGTATCGGCGCGAATTTCTCGCACTGTATCTTTGTAGCTCACTTGATGAAGAAAAAGATAGATCGCATCCCCAACACGCACATGTGCAGAATCGGCTTTTACAATGAGTTGTCGCAAGCTGTCTTCATACACCACGCCTCCGCGGTAATTGCGCTGCGTCTGGTCGTTCAATAGCAGCGTTTCTACCCAATCTGCACTGAGCTTCTGCTCGGCATACACCTCCGTGCAGGTGCATATAAGCAGAACTCCGAGAAAGCCCCGGAGTTCTGATCGCAAACGAAAATAATGTATGATATTTTTCACGGCTCTTTGCGTCTCATCCGCGTATTTACAAACAAAAGCGTCCACTGTTTCAGATCTGACGAAGCATTAAAACCTACCCCTGTCTCCGTGCCATCGGGCCGAGAAATCGTCACATGGCCCTCACCCATAATGCGATCCTCATCGCGCTGCCAACGCAGCGAATCTGTTTGCAATTGCGTACGGTCTCGCGCGACCACCACGACAGATCCAAACACTTTCATATCATCGCCCGATGCATTAATTTCGCCCCGGTCAGCCTTCAGCGTGGAAACCGTATCGCCCTGAGAATTAAAAAATACGACCCGAACGCCATCGGAAAACCGCGCGGGTTCGTCTTTCGACACCTGTTGAAAAGAGCCGGCTCGAACCTGTGCCCGGGATTTGCCGCGATCTGTAATATGCGTGGACCATTCCCACATTTCTCGGTTAACCGGCACGCCATCCACGGCCTGCTCCGTCTGCTCAACAGGCGCACAGGCGCACAGGGCGCATAACAAAATCTCAGACGCTTTTTTTAGCAACCGATGCATCACCAACTCGTGCCTTTGCATGAGTGACAACAGCTTCTACAAAACCGTAAAACAAAGGGGCTGGTTGTTCGAGGCGTGACTTAAATTCGGGATGGGCTTGCGTAGCTACAAAAAAGGGATGTTCTGGTAACTCGACAAATTCCATGAGTTTTGTGCCATCCTCTCGGCGGTGATACCCGGAAAAAATCAGGCCAAATTCATCGAGCAAATCGACAAATTTGGGCGATACTTCATAGCGATGTCGATGTCGTTCAATCACACCGCGCTCGCTGTCGAGAAGAACACCCAGGCGGAAAGCCTCAGCCGGGTTCTTTCTCAACCGATTGATGCGCCAGGCATCTTCTTCCAGGCGGCCCGTGCGTTCATACAGGTCGAGGACGACACTCTCGCGGCGCAGTACGGCCACATATCCTCCCAGACGCATTGTACCGCCAAAACGACTTTCTTCAATAATTTCCCGTTGGCTCATCTGAATATCGATCACGGCATAAGGCGTATCGGGATCATTTTCAGCCGAATTGGCATCTTTCAATCCCACCACATTTCGCGCATATTCAACAACGGCCATCTGAAGCCCATGACACAGCCCGAGGAATGGCAGACCATTTTCGCGCGCATAGCGAATGGCCTCAATCACCCCTTCGGCGCCTCCCTCACCAAAGGCACCTGGCACAATAATGCCATCAAATCCTCCAAGCACATCTTCAACCTCTCCCATTTCGAGGCTGGTCGAATCAATCCAGGAAATGTCAATGCGCGTATCCAAATTGGCACCGGCGTGTTCGAGAGATTGGTTCACAGAAATGTACGAATCCGTAAATTCGTAATCGCCAATCTCGACGTATTTCCCAACCATTGCCACCTTAACCGTCTGTGAAGGCTGGCGTATTTTCTGTACCAGATGCGTCCACCGCGTCCAATCGGGTTCTTTTTTCGGTTCCAACCCCAGGTGTGCGAGCATTTTAATACCTACCTGCTCACTTTCATAATGGATCGGAGCCTGATATACGATATCCAAATCTGGCGAGGAAATAATGCGATCTTTTGGGATATTGGCCGAGATCTCAATTTTGCCTTTTCGCACCTCATCAATCGGTCGCGTGGCGCGACAAATAATAAAGTCGGGAACCATGCCGTGTCCACTGAGCTGTTTGACCGCGTGTTGTGTGGGCTTGGTTTTCATCTCGTTGATATGATCGGGCACGGGCAAATAGCTAACCAGCACATACATAATATTGGCTTCCCCAATTTCCCGCTCGAGGCCCTTCATCGCAAAGAAAAATGGGATATTTTCATCGTCGCCAATAGTGCCACCAATTTCAACCAGTGCGATATCGCACCCCAGAGCCGCGTGCTGAACCCGCTCTTTGATCTCGTCGGTAATATGAGGAATTGGCTGAACGGTTTGCCCGAGGTATTCGCCCCGTCGTTCGCGCTCAATAACCGCGTGGTAAATTTGCCCGGTCGTAAGATTGTTTGTGCGGGGCAAATCCAGGCCGAGAAACCGCTCGTAGTTGCCCAAATCGAGGTCAATCTCACCCCCATCATCCGTGACCCACACCTCACCGTGTTCTGTGGGCCTGAGTGTTCCGGCATCGTAATTCAAATAGGGATCAATTTTTATGGCTGTGGTTTTATAGCCGTAGTACTGCAAAATTTTGCCGATAGAAGCCGTGGCGAGACCTTTTCCCACGCCACTGATCACCCCCCCGGCAACCACGATGTATTTTGGCTCGCGATCATTTTTTTTCACATTGTCCTCCCTGTGTCTCACAAAAGAAAATCGGCGGAAATTCACCGCCGACACTTGTGCTTATTCAATTACTCTGGGGACGCGGAAGTGGCCTTGCCCAGAAAGCGGGGCATTCGCCAGCGCGTCTGACCGGTCCAATGACTGCCCCATCACATCGTCACGAAACGCATTTTCCAGGGGGAGTACATGCGCTGTTGGGGCTACCTCTGTTGTATCGAGTTGATCAAGTGCCGCAACATATTCGAGCATGCGGTTCAAGTCATCGATTAGCTGCGCCTCTTCTTCCG
>JAGWBW010000090.1:503-12940 GCA_021295695.1 Candidatus Latescibacterota bacterium | reverse complement strand
CATCACAGGCCGAAAATCAAAACCCGATCAAAAAATCAATATATTCATAACCCATTGATATTTCAATAGGTTCTTATATACAGTATATACGATTTGTGCTGAGAATCAAAACCCGATCAAAAAATCTGTCCTCATGCCCAGAACGGCACATAGCCCGCTTGTGGGTGTGCGGGATCCGCAGCTTTGATAAGTTGATGGTCGCGTGATCGCCGGATGACCTGCGACACTTGCGCTGCATTTCGCGTATCTATACCAAAACGCGCCCGCAGGCTGCTATTTTTCATGGATTCTCCATTCAAGAACTTCAGCACAGCGTGTTGGTAGCAGGCCCGGATACGTTCTTCAACTGTCATATCAGCAAATCGGCGTGGTGCAAAAAGCACCGCACAGGTCGCCTCTATCCCGTCGTCCCGTACGCGAAAATCAGGTGGTGGTAGCTGATAGAGCTCCACTGCCGCCACGACTTTGTCGATACCTGTACCCTGCTCTTCGCAGAGTTTCATGCGACGCATGAAAGCGGCCAGTGCTTCGTTACGAGAACGCGGGGGAGAGTCGATAAATCGGTCAGGGCTGATCAACGGCTTGCCCGGATTGGTGATTTCCAGCCGATTGCTGAAAAGTTCAATGGATGGCCCGGCACCGGTAATTGTCATGTCTTGATGAATAAGCGCGTTGACGACAAGTTCGCGAATGGCAATTGACGGGAACAGCGGATGCTCAGTGCGGAAAGCCTTTCCGATTTGTTCGTTTCTCGGCAACAACCGGTCAATATAGTCAACAAGCCCCGCAAAGCCAGCGGCATAACCACGCGGCTCGTCATGTCGATGCGTGACCATATCCGTGCGTCCCGGTCCATTGTATGCTGTAAAACGTACGGCCTTGCGTGCAATCCGAAAATCGAAGTCATCAAGGCATTTGGCAAACAGAATCGCGCCCAGATTGGTGATATTCCATCGGCCACCGACATCCGGAGCAATGATCTGGTCCTGGCTCAATCGCTCAAAAATACTTCGCCGGTTGACTGGTAGCGGTTGACCAGTAAGGTCAAAATAGCTCGCATAATCAATGCGGGCGAGTACTTCATCGTACTTGAGAAACTGTGCTGCCAGACCGCTTTCCCATAGGTATGGCTGAAGTTTGTTCCAAAGTGCTTTCTGACGATCGGGATAATCGGACAAGCGCGGCGTCGCAGAACCGATGCGAATATACGCGGCGCGCTCGAACTCTACAGGACTTGTGGTTGCGGCGGGGATCTCAAGCAGAACCAGCCTTCCATCCGGATGCGCCACAACCTGAAATGAGAAAGCGACATCTGGATTGAGCCGTTGCGCCAGCCAAAATGCCAGCGGTTGGCCCTGGTGTTTGACCGCATCTGGTTCAAAATACGTACCAGTTACGGCGTGATCAAAGTCACGTACCCCCCAGAGTAGATAGGCGAAATTTCGCTCTGCCAGCGCAGCGGCATTGGCAAGGGCGGAGATGTATTTGCCAATCACAGCGGGCGCAAAATTGTTCTCCTTAAATTCGACACAGGCGGTCTCAGCAGATGCTGCCCTCAAATCGTCAATCAACGCGAGAATGCGGGTGTGGTTCATTTGTTCATCTCCACGGCATCATGCTTGAATGACACACTTTAATCAGGAGTCAAATTTTTCCTTGCCTTTATCGAAGATTGGCATATTTGACCACAAGGGTCTTAACGGCTTCACCGTTGGGCAGGTCTTCGGGAAGCGGCTCAAAAAAGCTTTGAGGGAGTGTCATTCCGCGGTCAATCCCTACAGGACGCAGTTTGGCAGGGGATTGTGGCACCGGACGAATCTCCGCTATCGGCACGTTACGCCGACAAACGACAATTTGCGCCAGAAGTTCTTCCACAGGTTCATTGCCGGGCCAGGTGCCGCATAAACTCAGGACATTGGAGGATCGGGCCTGCTTCTCTTCTATCGATATTAAGCCACGGGGTTTGGGCATCTCTGTAGAAGGCAGTTCTTCAAAAACGGCATCTCTGTCTTGATAGGGTCTAAGTCGATGAGCTTCGATTAGTCGGGGTTGGCCGTTAGCCTTGAAGTGGACCATGCCCTGAACAGTTGCACGTTTACCCCACAACGGGCGCAACACCTCAACATCGAGTTGGTCAGATTGTAGGCGACCAAACATTTTTCTGCCATCACCTAATTCGAGGAAAAACCGACCACTATCATGTTTGATTTCTTCGAGCCAGCCGCTGATGATAAATGCCCTGATCCGACCTTTGTTCTCTCGAAGGCCGCGCAGGCGAAATTGGTAGCGTCGCGTGTTCAGGAGCACTCCCTTTATCTGTCGGTCAGCGTTTTAGACCTTACTAAAAAAGTGGGTTTACCCCGGCTGAAGGTTAGCATATTCGACTACAATTGTTTTGACTGCTCCACCGTCAAATTTTACTTTGAGCTTGGCCGTTTGTCCCGACCCCGCGCGACTTTGAATCTGTCCGCGTCCCCAGGCGGGATGCACGACCCAGGATCCTACATCCATTAAAAACGGTTCCCCCGGATTGACCCGTCGGGCGGATTCCCGGTTCGATTTGGGGCGCGGGACACTGCTGGTCTCACTGATCTTAAAACCGACATCGAGCAGGTCTTCGGGTATTTCGGACAAAAACTGCGACGCCGTACAGGCTATCGCTCCGCCGTATCGCTGCCTCCGCATTGCATAGGACAAAAAGAGCCGGTCCTCGGCGCGGGTAATGCCTACGTAAAAAAGACGGCGTTCTTCTTCCAACGCATCATCCCAATTCCCCTCGTCACCAGTGGGCCGCAAAATCGGAAACAGCCCATCTTCGAGGCCGGTAACAAATGGCGCTGTGCAGGGTCATCAGCGTGACCGCGTCCGCGGCATTTTCCCACTGATCCACATCTGTCACCAGCGAAACTTTTCGCAAATACGCTTCTAAGGAGACATCGTCCGACTGTTCGACAAAAATCTGAATATCTGTCAGCAATTCCGCGACATGTGCTCTTCGCGACATCTGTTCTTCTGGCAGGAGTTTTTCAAAATCGCGCAAATATCCGGTTTCATCGACAATTTTTGCCGCGAGTTCATCCGCTGGCGTCGTCTCCATATCCTGGCGAAAACCCTCGATCGCGTCGTAAAACCGCTGCATTGCCTGGGTTGTGCGCTTCGGAATCGTATCAATAGCCTCTAAATGTGCAAGTGCCTGATAAGGCGAAAAGCCTTCGCGCATGGCAAACTCATCGAGCCGTCCCGTAGATGTCGCTCCAATACCGCGCCGCGGTGTGTTAATCACGCGCCAAAAACTGATGGAATCGCGCGGATTGACTACCAATTTGAGATACGCGAGTACATCTTTGACCTCCTTGCGCTCGTAAAATCGCACATCCCCCACAATTTGATACGGGATATCGGCGCGCCTAAACCCTTCTTCAAGGGCGCGAGATTGTGCATTGGTGCGATAGAGCACCGCCATATCTCGGTAGGTATGCGCGCGCTTAAAATCTCGCGCTACGCCAGCGATCCAACGGGCTTCTTCTGCTTCATCGGCGCACCTTTTCAAACGAATTTTCTCGCCCCCCGCGCGATCTGTCCACAGTTCTTTTCCCTTGCGCCCCGCATTGTTGCGAATCAGTGCATTGCCAGCATCCAGAATAACCTGTGTCGAACGGTAATTTTGCTCCAGACGTATGACGAGCGCGTTGGGATAATCGGCTTCAAAATCGAGAATATTGCGAATATCTGCGCCGCGCCACGCATAGATGCTCTGATCGTCATCGCCAACAACACATATATTGTGATGAACTTCGGCCAGATAACGCGCAAAAAGGTATTGTGGGCGATTGGTATCTTGATATTCGTCGATTAAAATATGTGAAAACTGCGTCTGATAGGTTTGGCGCACATCTTCGTGGTCTCGGATCAACGCCACGCTCAGTGTCAACAAATCGTCAAAATCAACGGCATTATTCTGTTTCAGAGCATCCTGATAGTGGCGAAAAACCCGCGCGATTATTTGTTCTCGAAATGTACTCGCGCGCTGGGCGAACACATCGACCCCCACCATCTGGTTTTTTGCCTGGCTGATTCGCGTGCGAATTAAACGCGCAGGGTAATCGCGTTCAGAAAGTTCCTCATCGGCAATAACCCGTCGCAGAAGCGCGAGTTGATCCGTTGCATCGTAAATCGTAAAGTTGGACCTCAGTCCCACCCGTTCTGCCTGCGCTCGCAAAAGACGCGCACACAAACTATGGAACGTGCCAATCCACATGGTGTTGCACGAGCGATGCAGCAAGTCTTCAACGCGCTCGCGCATTTCTCCAGCGGCCTTGTTGGTAAAGGTCATCGCCAGAATTTGTCGCGGATCAACGCCGCCTTCACTCAACAGATAGGCGATGCGCCGCGTCAAAACGCGCGTTTTGCCAGACCCCGCCCCCGCGAGAACGAGTACAGGGCCATCTACGGCCTGTACCGCTTTGCGTTGTGCATCATTTAATCCATTGAGAATCGAAGACATAAGTCAGTTGTCAAAGCCCCCAGGCCCTAATCCCCTGTTACCAGTTTCTTTTTTTCCCAGTTTTTTTTTCGTACAGGCGCGGTCCTTTTTTTGGCTGCCGCATGCTCTTGCAAAGTGCGTGTGAAAACATGGCCGCCTTCGCCCGTAGCGACAAAATACAAATAATCGACATCAGCGGGAAAAAGGGCAGCCTCGATAGATGCGCGCCCAGGACTGTTAATCGGCCCGGGCGGCAATCCCCCATGTCGATAGGTATTATAGGGCGAATCGTAGCTATAATCCTTATAAAATAGTCGTCGGGGTTCACCGGGAAGAGCATATTGTACCGTGGGATCGGCTTGCAGACGCATGCCTTTTTTAAGGCGATTGTGATAAACAGCAGCAATTGTGTCTCGCTCGGAATCCCAACTGGTTTCCCCTTCGATAATAGATGCGAGCGTGATCACCTCTTGAATACTCATTTCAAGTTCCCGTGCGCGTCTTTGAAGCCGTTCATCAAAAACAGCGTGACAATGCTCAACCATCCTGCGCAGAACTTGTTGTTCCGACACTGTTGTCGAAAAATTATAGGTTTCGGGGAACAAATAGCCTTCGAGGTCTTTGGCCTTTATGGAAAGGGTTTTGCAAAAAGTGGGACTGTTTATTAACAACAGCAATTTTTTTTGGTCGAGATTTAATTTCTCAGCTAATACTGCCGCAACTTGTTTTTTTTCTAAGCCCTCGAGAACCGTGACGTTTTGCGTGACATCGCGTGGGCGTTCCAATTCGAGCAAAACCTCCCAGGTTGTCATCTGTCCATTGAAGGGATGAATACCAGCTTTCAAGCGGCGACTACTCCCATTGAAGTGTGCGAAAAATTGCAGCAAGTACGGGCTGTGGATCAAACGTTTCCGATAAAGCTGTTGACCGATTTGTTTAACCGTTGCCCCCTGGCGAATCTCGACCTCTTTCTTCGCCACTCCCGTTGGTCGATTAAAAATAAAAATCCCTGTGCAAACACCCAAAATGCATACAATTGGCACAATGCTTAAAATAAAGAGAAACCGTTTCATGAGAGGCTATCTTCCTTTGTGCTGCAAATAGGTTTCGAGGATTAATACGGCAGCCATGCGATCTACTTCTCCTTTGCTTTTCTTTGCGTGCATTAATTCGCGTTTTGCTCCTACTGATGAAAGCCGTTCATCAAACGTGCGAACCGGTAGATTGCACAAAACGGCGAGTTGAGAAGCGAAATTTTCTACGACCTGCGCCATTTCTCCGTGGCTACCATCCATGTTTAAGGGCAAGCCAATAACCACTTCCTCAACGACCTCGCACTTTGCACACTTTGCGACTTGTGCCACACTGTCATTAAAATTGCGAACTTTAAGTGTGGGTAATCCCCGAACAGAAATATGCAATTCGTCGCATACCGCAAGTCCAATTCGGCGCCTGCCGAAGTCAACGGATAGAATACGTGCCATAATCAGGGTTGTCTGTTCGTATGCCCTCGCAAACGATCGCGTTTTTCCATAGCAACTTTGTGGAGGGCAACCGCGAGTTCGCGCGCATCGGCCTGTCCGCGTTTTGCAGATGGTAGCAGGTTGTCTCTAAGGGCTTCTATTTCGTCAATATGCGCCCGAAGAATGAGTGGATTATTCACCCTTATTCCTTTTGTTGGTATGACCATTGCGGTGGGGTTTACCTAATTGTGGAGGCATCCCATACAGGGACTCGACAGCCGATGTGTCAGTAACAGGGCGGTCCCACAGCGATTTGATAATGGATTGGAACATCACCTGCAGGGATCGTTTGCGGTTTTTCAGGCAGAGCTTGCGAATGCGCTTTCGAGAGGTGCGCCTTGGTTCTTCGCGGATAAAATCTGCCGCACTAACCCCTTGCTCGTGTGCGTGCTCCATCAGATTGCTAAACGCTTCAATATCTGCATTGTCCGTCAAAACGGACAATATGCGATCATCTTCGCTAAAATCTGGCTTTTCCATTTTCCTCTCCTTCAGGCAAACTTAAGCAATACACGCATTTCTGTCAATCAGTCGGCCTAAAAAAAACAAGCGAATTGTTTTCGCACATCCTCATCGAATATAGTAAAAAAAAGTATCCTTTGCCACCTGTGTTCCCGCGACGAGATCCTCAATAATCACAAAGAGGCGATTCTGTCCTGTCTGTGCGTGTTCGAGATGGACTTCGAGGGGCAGGCGTTCCCAATCGCTATTGCCCACCTGTGTATAGGAAAGCGCAACCTCGGGCTGGTCAACATTACCTGGTGTCCGCCTCTGCTCTGTTTCTGTTGCCTTGACTGCGGTTGTCACGCGGTAATGAGTCTGCCCAAACTCGTCTTTTGACAAATTGTACACCTCGCAATAAAATGCGAGGGGGCTGGGCGCACGGACAGTCCTTCGAGGATTGGGAACGACCTGCCAATTTCCCCGCCGAAATCGCATATTGCGTAGCGTATCCGACAGGCTTTTAACGAGCATGAGATCGCTGATATGAAGCCGTTTTTCGCTATAGTCATCAATCGCCACATCGAGCGAGAGCACCCCTTGTCGCGCGGTCATAGCATCGGTAACAGTCAGTGTGAGATGATACATCCCCGCGGGTACGTCCTGGCGCGTGATATCCACGACTTCTCGAGTGGCGACATTTGAGGTATCTACAAAATGTTGCACTTTTTGCGCGTTTCGATATACCACACGGTATGCCGAATCAGCCAGCGCGACCGCGTGTTCGAGCACCACCTGGGGCTGCTGCCCGTCTGTAACGGCGAGCAAATTTGTAAGCGGTATGCCATAAATAATATCAACGCGGGTTTTGCCTGCACTGCCTCGAAAGTCCGCCAGATCAAAATAAAAAGTACCCAACGACAAGCGGGGTGCTTTGCGAAAATCGTCGGTCTGGTTCACTGTAGCGTTTTTATAGCGAATTGCCGGAGCGTGTTCAGCAAGGCGAATATTATCTCGAAGCATAGTGGGGGGAATAGGCGGAATGGGGGCGAAATCAAACCCGGAGACGCCACCCAGTTCGCGAGTAAAATCGATGACTATGCCGCCGTCCACCTCGGTATAGACCCACGACTCCCAGGGCACGATACTGCGATCGTGTTGCATGGTAACAGGTGCGTAAGCTTCCTGAGAAGGATCGCTGCGAGAGGTTTCTTCGCGCCGTCCTTCAACCGGGCCAAAGGTGTTCTGATCTGGAAGATCGAGCGTTTCGCTTTCGCGCTCAGCAGCAAACCCACGATCACTTCGAATGGGAAAAACCGGGCCAATCAATTCACTTTCATTGGGATCCCGATATAATTCTCGGTACACCTTTTCCTTCACTTCTTGAACGCGCGTTGAAGGCAGTGAAGAAACCCATCCCGAACGGGCGCGATAATCGGGCTCACCGTATCGAATATAGACTTCTCCGCGCCGGTCCCAGGGATAGTTTTCCCGCCCAAATGCCCAGCGCGCCAACCAGACCCGTTCGTAGTGCGCCAGTTGTCGTTCGTTGTATGCGCTGGACAAATTCGGATTTTTGGCACGCCAAAAACGCGCCACATACTTATTTTTTTCCGCATCGTCAAGCGCGTGGTAAGCCCCTATTTCCTCTTCTGACAACAGCATCCGAATATCGTTGTAAAGCTGGCGTTCGCGCGCGTCAATTTGCGCGAGAAATTTCTCGAATAATTGCGTTGATTCCCCATAGCGTTTCACCCGCAGTGCTTTGATTGCCATAATGGGTAACAAATGAGATGCCTCGGGTTTTTCGCGTGCGATAGGTGCGACAAAGCGATCGATATCCCGATAATTTTTCAACTGCAACAGACTTCTGCCCAGCCGCATAGCGACTTCGTCATCGGGATTATCCGTCAAATACGCCTGATAAAACGCCCGTGCTCTTTGATGGTCTTCACTATCGGCATACCAATCGCCCAACACGCGGTATGGCGGGAGATAGGTCGAATCGCGCCGAATAGCTTCTTCGGCAACTTTTACCCCATCAACCATTCCCCGATCGAGAAGGGCCTGCGCCAAAAAGCTGTACGCATCCAGATAATCTGGATCAGATCGGATTGCAGATCTGAGTGCTTGCACCCCGTCATCGAAATACCCCCCACGCCTCAGCAGCACCAGCCCTTTTCCCGCGCGTGCCTGTGCCGGAGCATCGGAAAAAGTCATGGCTTTTTCAAATGCTTCGTTTGCCTGCTTGAGCAATCCCCGATCGAGATAGGCATGGCCGAGCACACTCCACGATTGCCCGTCTCTTGCCTGGTCGCGCAACACTGCAACTTGTGTCTCGGCTGCCCCTGCCCCGTACTGCGCGAGGTCTTCACCAAGCCGGCTCATGGTCGCAGATATAATATCCGCCATCTTATCCCATCGCCAGACCCTTCGCCCACTTGAAGACCCCATCCAGAGAATTTTCCCGGTCTCCACTTCAATCAAACGCAATACCAGGCCGATATTGTCTGTCGCGCCGTCTTTACCCAGCACCAGCAAGCTACCCGTCAAAATGGCCTCCGCAAGCGTTGTTTCCGATGCTTGCCGTCGCAAATCGGGACTGATGCGAGAAAAACGCTCGCGTCCCTGTGTTCCTTTTAACGCTCCTGGCACGAGAGAAAACAGGCCATCGCGCCGAATCGCATTTTTAAGATGCATTTCACAATCGGCAGCGAGGGGCAGATAATCCGTGGTGTGGAGCGGTTGCACGAGAATATGGTGCGACAGATGCTCGGCCTCTGGCGCGGGTGCAGGTGTTTCCACTTCGGCAAATCCAAGTGCAGACCGCACTTCAACAGCGGGGATCTCTCCCACAACCCGATGTGCCCGCGTCCAAAGCCACGCAGGATTGTCTCGTACCTCACCCGTCCAGACAATCACACCTGCCTGAAGATCGATGAGCTTGAGTTTAATCGTGTAAATGCCAGTAAATGCGACAGAACCCGTCAAAAGATAGGTGGCGGGAACCCTTTTGCTAAGGAACTCGCGCAGCGCGGGAGAAAGCTGCTTGTCCGCCTGGTCTATTTCCCCTGCTGGCACATCGGTTTCTATTAAAATCAAACGCGATCTTCCCAGAGCGGGAACATAGGCACGGCGGTGGAGTTCATAGGCGATGCGATCAGCCATATAGACGCCGTAATCGCCATTATAAGGTGAATAAAAGGGTGCGATTGCCAATCGGAAGGTGGCTGGCGGCTGAGAAAAAACACTGGCGGGCAACAGTAACGCGGCCAGTACATAAAGACATATCTGATAGAGTATTTTTCGCCTTAGCAATAGCATCACCGGCCTTCCTCAATTTATGGGCACCGATAGGGTAACTTGTGCCGGTCCGATCACCAGATGATCCAATACATTGGATAACCAGACCGCAGCGAGCAAACCCAGCACGAAATTGGCCCGCCCAGCACGAGATTTTGTGCGTTCAAAATTTTGGGTAAACGCATCGGAATTCGTGCCGGATATGCGTTGGCCCAGTTGCAAATCATTCAAACGCGTACCGCGATAGGTATTATATGCACTGCGATAGGATATATCGGTTACAAACCAGGCCGCTGCGAGCACTGCAGAAACCCCCATAAAGCCATACCCCCGTTTTTTATGCCCGCGGTACAACTGCCCCCAACCCGGCAACAGAAGCGAGCGACCCGCAGCCCCCAAAAAAGTAGTTTTCCCGAGGGTTTGTCGCAGTGTTTTGTGGCGCATGCCCAAAAACAAAGCCCGTGTATCTGTAAGTGCTTGATCAGTACCGATATTCATAATCCCCTTGTTGACCTCTGGATTCAGGTGTAATGCCTCTACAAGTGCCAGACGCGCACGAGACGTGTCACCAGAAGCCATGTGAATGCGTCCCAGGTCAAAAAAAATCTCGGCTCTCCGACTCTGTTGCGGTCTATCGAACAATGGCACCACACCCAACAAGTCTGGAAGATGGGATAGGGTCTCAAATGCGCTGGCATAATCCCCTGCGCGATAGGCGGTCTGCGCTTTTTCAATAATTTCTCGGTCATCCGCCCATGCCGAACCCATCATCAGACAAAATAATATCCAGACAAATAGACTACGGTACATACGTTATGACCTCCCCATTTTCATATGAAAGATGGACGAGATTTAGAGCCGATCCGCCGATGGTCAGATCACCTGCCGCAAATGTGCTTGAAGGCAGAGGCCAGGATAGCAGGGCTGTTCCATCTGCCTGAAGGACGCTCACCTGTGTGCGATCCAGCACAAAAACCTGCCCCGCGGCATTGAGTGTTAAAGCACGCGGTTCGATCTGAGGTGCCAGCGGCATAGTCTCCCACGTGATATCACTAAGCACCTCATCCGAGAAGCGCAAAATCCCTCGTTGAACCCGATTTGCCCATGCGGCCCAGATAACATCATTGTGAACTGCGATATCTACGGGATCTCTGTATTCGAGATCGAAAGTGCCCACAGGGGGACCCTCGGCAGAATAGACGCGCAATTGCCCGTCTGTTGCAACGTAAACCCGCTTTTGGTCGTCCTGAGCCAATCGCACATGCGAAGACGCGCTCACCCAATTGTCGGGGATATGCCACACTGTGTTATTATTACTCAGTTCAATACCCACAAGTACAACGCGCCCTACCGAATTGATCCCCCCGATATAAGTACGTGGAGAAACAACTCGAAGTTCTGTCAACGGAGGCCCTGCCAGATCCACCGATTGCGACAGGAGGTTGTTCAATTGAGGGAAAGAAGTTCCAACAAAGTGGCGCAATATATGCGGCCTATCGGGAATATCGACATTCAGGGTATGCCGCAGCCGAGAAAGAGAAGTCTGGTCAGGGCGAACAATTAGTGCCAGCATATCGGCTTCGCCATCGGGATCCGCAGCAGAAAGTCGCAGCCGCTCGTTTGTTCCGTTCAGGGTCTCAACGACGTGCCGCCCCGCTTCGCGATAAAATTGCACGCGCATGCTGCGACTTGTGAGTTGTACTCCTGTTGACAGGCGAGACCTTATGGCATAAGTATAGGGGTGATTATCGGCAACTGACTGATCCCAAAAAGATGTCTGATGTGGGTCTTGCGTAATGAAGATCGTCTCGTAATTGCCACCGGCTGGTGCGCGTACAACTTCATAAGTCACTACCTCCCCTGCTTCCACTTGCCAGACGAGTTGCACAGCCAGGGCAATGGGATCGCGCCGAACTTCGCGCAAACCAGCACCGGGTATGGAGACTTCAACAGCAGAAGTACTCACCAGGCCACCCTCGCTGTGTTCGGCAATCACGCGGTATTGTACCCGCTCGCCAGCAATCAAAGCATCGTCTCGAAACGTCCCCACAGTCGCGTATTTGCTATTGGCATCGGCACCGGATGAACGCTCAATATTTATAGAACCGGAAATATTATCTCGACGCTCGAGAACAAAGTTCTCAACGCGCTTTTGTCCCAGATACTCCCACCTTACAACAGTCATTCCCGTGTCCGCATCATAAGCGGCATCGAGGATGTGGATAAGGGGTGTATTGTATGGGTCTATACTCAGATCGCGTTGGGGGTTATAACATCCGATTAGAATGCCCACAGCACACGCAAATATCATATAAGAGAAACGATTTCCCATTTATTGTGCCTCAAAAAAGGGAGATTTCTGATCAATGGACTTTAATATATTGATATGAACCATGAATAAACAAGTAGTTTTGCCGAACAAGGGCTTGCAAAAATATCTTGCCTTTCTATGCCAGCGGTGTTAAAATTTAGAGATAGGTATAAGTATTCAGCAAAATAAGCCAATAGCTTAATCACATAGACTCACCGTTCACGCCGCCGAGAAAAGCTATGGAAAAAAACTCAGATCAGTGGATTACGCCTGAAATTCCGCGTACCAAAAATCCAGATTGTGATCTCAAACGTACTTATAAGCGCATATTTCGCATCAGCATGGGGATTGCATTCATCTTGCATGTGGGCACGGG
>JAGWBW010000090.1:0-434 GCA_021295695.1 Candidatus Latescibacterota bacterium | reverse complement strand
CACCGCCGCGTCCGTCTATTCCCATTGCAACCGAAAGCGAAGATGTTCCCGACGATGTTACTATTGAAACTACTGACCTCGACTTTGATAAAGTCGATCTCCACGTACCACCACCCCCTGGTGAGGAGACCGTAATAGTGGAACCAGAAGAAGAGATACTCGAATATTTTATGGTGGAAGAAAAACCCGTGCTCATCAAGCGAGGAGCACTGGTATATCCCCCAGTCGCCCTCAAGGCGGGTATTGAAGGCACCGTTCACTTAAAAATACTGGTTGACAAAGCCGGAGTAGTCGAACAAGCCGATGCAGTCAAAGGCAAAGAAATTTTTTACAAAGCGGCCCTTGCGGCGGTTCACCAATACCGTTTTAAGCCTGCCCGTCAAAATGATAGACCTGTGAAAGTCTATCTCGTCATACCCATACGTTTCCGAATC
>JAGWBW010000089.1 GCA_021295695.1 Candidatus Latescibacterota bacterium | reverse complement strand
CCCGGTCGAAGTTTGGGGTGTCGAGGAGTGCGTTAATCGCGTTTTCGCCCTCGAAGGGACGGTATGCGCTGGCATAACGTCCCCAGTCGTCCGCAAAGGCAAAGAGGATGTTGGGGGGCATTGCACTTCTCCATTCAACAATTTTTGAAATAGGGGATTCTAAACACTCGGCAAAGGTACAGTATCTCCTGTTTCATGTTGCCACACTCGAATCTTCGCCGCCATATCGCGAATGCGATCGCGATGTTCAGGAACATCAAACAGATTGTTTTCTTCACAAGGATCTGTATTAAGGTCGAACAACTCACACTGATCACCAGCACACAAATTCAACTTCCAGCGATCACCCGTCACCACAGACCGCCAGGGCAATGTCGCCATCAAGTTAATGCTTGGATTCCCTAAATTGCGATCGCCAATCCCATTCCACTCCATAAATGCAATGTGATCCTTCAAATCGCGCTCACCGGTGAGTGCACCAGCCAAACTCTCTCCTTCACACTGATCTGAAGCTTCAACGCCCGCCAGATCCAAAAGTGTCGGCACCAAATCCGCATGCCCAAACACACCATCGATTCGTTTCTGTTCCTTATTCAACCACGGCACACTGAGCAAAAACGGCACTCGCGCAGACTCTTCGTAAAACGTCCGCTTTTCCATCATCGCATGATCGCCCACCATTTCCCCATGATCACTCGTGTAAGCAATAATCGTATTCTCCAGTTGCCCTGTCTCTTTCAATGCCTGAATGATCCGCCCCACAGCATCATCCACAATCTTCATATTTCCGAAGTATTGCGATCTCACTTTTCGCCATCCCAATTCCGTACTTAAATCTTCACCTGCCTCCTTCTTCGTTGCATAATGCTCTGCTCGCACCCGATTAAATCGCGAATGCCCTTCAGGCTGTTTCAAAAACATCGGGCCAACCGGCAATTTCTCAGGATCATACAAACCGTCATACGGCCCTGTATATGGAGGGTGCGGTTCAAACGTACTGCACACCAGCAACCAGGGCTGATCGACATTTTCTCGAATAAACCGATCCGCTTCCTGCGCGACAAACGCCCCGACCTGTTGTTCCGCTGGCAAACGTGCGCGATCTCCTGCAGAAAATTGTTTCAAGTCCGGTGCCAAATGCGAGGGTGGTTCAACGCCCTGCGCCACCAACCACTCATAGTGGGAACTCATCGGCGCATCTTGAATCGTATTCAAATGTCGCAAATTATCCTGAATACTGATCCACTCATCAAACCCATGTTGGCGAATGGTATCGTTGCCCAAATGCCATTTGCCCATATATGCCTTGCGATATGTATCTGGCATCATTTCCGCAATCGACTTTGTATCTTTCCGTAGATGAATCCCATTCGCCACACATCCGTGTGAATGAGGGTACAGCCCAGACATCAACGTACCCCGCGATGGCGTACACACAGCCTGACCAACATACGTATTCTGAAAAACAAAAGACCGTTCCGAAAGCGCATTCAAATGCGGCGATTGAATCCAATCATTGCCGTAACACGACATGGTATCTGTGCGTTGCTGATCTGTGAACACAAAAAGAATATTCGGTTGATTCATATCTATCCCTCAAATTCGCGGTATTCCCTATTCCTACCCAGAGGACAGTTCAATCCTCTTCATCACTCGCTCCAATACCCACACCCTGACGATGTCATCCCGTTGCCCATCGAGCCTGCCTGTGTAATTGTTCCTTTCGACCTGCGCATTGTGTTCTGGCCCGCACATCTCCCGTTTGTTTATGGCCTGCTCCAGGGCGGGAATAAGCGGTGCCATAGGCTGTAGTTCTTCGCGGCTGCGGTATGACAGATAAGCGCCTGCCCGTAGCCGCGCCCAGAGGATATCGCTCGCCAGCGCCCGTTCAAAAGCAGACAGGCCCAGGGCACCTTCACCTGCCCGCACCAGATAGTCTCCGGCGGCCAGGCTGACGCTGATTGAGGGATCGTCAAGAAGGGGGGATAGGCGCTCGATCATCGCGCGTTCCACACCAAGCGAGCAAAGGCCGGTAATGGCCCAGAAACGCACGGCGCTGTCGGGATCACCAAGTCGTTTTACGAGTTCTTCTTTTGCTTCTTCGCCCATGCGCGCCAGGTCCGCTGTTTCCAGGATCCGCTCTAAATTATCACAGTGTACACCGACAGAGTGGCTGATGCCGTTGTACTGTTCGGCACGCGCGGCAATCTCCGGTTCATCGATCAGCCCCAGATCGCGGGTCTCGATCATCCAGCCGAACAGCTTCTGTCGCAACTCATCCATGATATCGCTGAAAGCGGGATCATCCGCCAGGTTATGTATCTCTTCAGGGTCCTTTTCGATATCGTATAACTCTTCGGCGGGTTTGTGATTCTGCCAGATTTGGAACTGCCGGTAATGCTCAGGTAGCCCGTCCTGTTTGATCATGACCGGCGGGCCGAGCATCAGAAACACGCCATCGGGGTCGTGGATCTTCTGTTTGCCCGGCAGGCAAGAGGTCTCCCAGAAGGCGCGCTCCGGCGTTCCCTCTTCTGGAACCTTCGCGAAGAATCCGCCGTCCGGATAAAACGAAGCATAAGGCTGGTGGGGGAGGAAGTTACGCATGTAACGGTATTTTTTTGTGCGGATCGTACGGATCACTTCCGGGTTGTTGTCCAGCCGATCCCTGGCACTGCAGACAAAATCCTTCGGTTCATCTCTGTTGGGACCGCACAGGTTGCGGCTCTGGATGTGTTCGGCGATAGGGACACCTGCCAGTTGCAAAGTTGTCGCGCAGAGGTCCATGTGCAAGACGAGTTCATCAACCGCGGTGCCGGGTTCTGCCGGGGATAGGTGCCGGTATTTCTCCGGGAATCGCATGATCAGCGGGATACTCAGTCCGTCGTCGTAGGCGTGGATCTTGCCCCGGGGATAACCTGCGCCGTGGTCTCCCCAGTAGGCAACAATGGTGTCTTCACTGTGCCCCTGCGCTTCAAGCTCATCGAGGATCTCTCCGACCTGCTTATCGACGTTGGTAAGGGCGTCGTAGAAGAGCGCCATCCTTTCCCTGAATAGGGGGGTGTCGGGAACAAAGCTCGGAACCGGCACATCATTCGGGTCGTGCAACTCGTCGTCGCTCAAGAGCGGAGAACGCGCTTTCCGCGCATCCTCGGGCGTCAGTTTGAATACACTGGCGTGGGAATTGCCCAGTCTGTAGTACATGAAGAACGGCTTGTCTTCAGGGCGATTCTCCCAGAAATCTTCAGAGTTGTAATACTGTTCACGTTCATTTTTAGAGACGTAAAGATTGATGTCGCCGTCTGGCTGTGTGCAGGCATAACCGGCGTTTGTCAGCATTGTGTTTAATAGCTCAACCCCTGCGGGGCGGATGATCGCGCTGCGGTGATGATGCGTGCCCAGTGTCGTCGGATGCATGCCGGTATAGATGCCCGTGCGCGACGGTGCGCAGATTGGGCCAGCGGTGAACGCATTGGTGTAGCGCACACCTTCTGCCGATAGGCGATCAATATTTGGGGTATGCGCGTATTGATCTCCGTAGCAACCGTAGTTCCAGGCACTGGAGTCGTGGTTACTGATCCACAGGAAATTGGGTCTGTCTTGTTTTTCCATAGGTGGTTCCTATTTTTGATTTGCGGCGCGGCCTGGATTAGTCAGTTTCTAAAAAATAATAATATGTACGAAATCTTCAATCAAGAAAGTAACAGCACGTCCTCCATCTTACGAACAGGTTGGAGGATGAGATATATCTCAATGCTCAGAAGCTGTTTTAAAATTAATACCTGATGCTACGGATGTCCGGCGTTTTGTCATGCTGAGCGTAGCCGAAGCATCTCTCCGCTGCGCTCCGCTCAGAATGACAGTGCAATAGAGCATAGCCAAGAAGGGGCAAAATGAGTTTTAAAACAGTCTCTCAGATGACTTCGTCTCCCAACTGAGTAAGCCGGATCATGGGAAGGTCTTCATGGCGGTTTTTTTCTGGCGGATGGATGAGTTCTTCGAGGCGTTTTTTGGTGGCCAGGAATTGGGGTGTGAGGAATTGGTCTGGATTGCGGGGGCGGGGCACGGAAACTTCGATAATTTCCTGGATGTGACCGGGGTGGGCACCTAAAACGACGATGCGGTCAGCCAGATAGACGGCTTCATCCAGGTCGTGGGTGATAAAGAGGATGGTGATGTTTACGTTGCGCCAGATTTGGAGCAAGTAGGCCTGCATCTGGCTTCTGGTTTGGGCATCGAGGGCACCAAAGGGTTCGTCCATGAGCAGGATACGGGGGCGGTTGGCCAGGGCGCGTGCGATGGCCACGCGTTGTTTCATGCCACCGGAAAGTTCGTGGGGATAGGCGTTGGCAAAATTGCTCAGGCCCACAAGATCAATCCACTGGAGCGCCTGTTCTTCGGCATAGTTGTAGCCGTGATTGGTCATTTTGAGGCCGAACATGATATTTTTTTTTATGGTCAGCCAGGGAAAGAGCGTGTAGCCCTGGAAGACCATGCCGCGGTCAGGGGACGGACCTTTCACTTCTTGATTGTCTAAAAGGACCTGGCCGGAGGTGGGATAGTCTAGGCCGGCCAAGATACGGATGAGGGTGGATTTACCACAGCCGGAGGCTCCGATGACACAGATAAATTCACGCCGGTGTATATTGAACAGGATGTCGTGGAGGGCGACGATGTCGCCGTCGGCACCCGGAAAGATTTTGCCGAGGTGCTGGACTTCCAGGACAACGGGGCGCTGGCGGATTTTTTCAAACCGGGCTTTAACGTCCGGTTCTTGTTCCAGGTAGCTCGGTAAATTCAGGTTGTCCATGGTCGGGTTTTCTCTCTAATGGATTGATTTTTTGAAGACTTTGAAAATTCGGTTCAGCCGCAGGCGTTCTCAGTTGCGGCGTTCCCAGGGAAAGAGGTAGTGACCGATGAAGCGCAGGATCTGATCGGTGGTAAGGCCGATTATGCCGATCATGACAATGGCCGCGAAGACATTATCGTAGTTGCGGTATTTGGCCTGCTGATTGATAAACCACGAGATACCCGAAGACGCGCCGATGAGTTCGGCGACAATGAGGTAGGTCCAGGCCCAGCCCAGGAGAATGCGCATGTCGCGGTAGAGGTTGGGCAAGATGCCGGGTACTATGACGTGGAAGATCAGTTTTTTTGAGGTTGCGCCCAGGGTTTGGGCGGCTTCGAGAAGGGATTTGTCCAGCAACCGGGTGGTGTTGCTGACCACGAGCACCATCTGGAAGAAGGTACCGATAAAGATAATGGCTACTTTGGGCGCATCGGCGATGCCTAAAAAGGCCACCATGAGGGCACCAAAAGCCGGAGCGGGCATGTAGCGGATGAAGTCCACAAAGGGCTCAATAATGCGTGTGAAAAAAGCAAAGGTGCCACATATAATACCGAGGGGTACGCCGAAAATGGCAGACAGGGTGAATCCGTAGAAGATGACAGTGATGCTGTGCAGAATGCTTTGGTGCAGCCAGGGGTCATTGCGCCGGATGGGGGCGGTTTGAAAGGCCGTGATAAAAGCCTGGACGACCTGATGCGGGGCCGGCAAGTAAATGGGGTTAGCTGGCTTGCCCCGCGCTTCTGATTTGCCTTCTTCGCGCATGAATGCATTTTCTTTGTTGAATATCTCCCGTTCAACCAGCATATCTTTTTGAAAGTAGGCTACCCCTCCCGGATCGCTGATATGCACCATCGGATGCCAGATCCAGGGCGTGTAACTCACCAGGCTCCAGATACCCAGTGGCAACAAAAAGGAGCATAGACCCAAAAGCCAACTCCTCTGACCGGACAGATCTTCGCGAATCGCAAACCAGTGTTTTCTCGCATTCATAAAAAACTCTGATCAAATAAACGACAACGGAGACAAATATTTTTCCCTCGCCATTGAGAGAAGGAGGTTTGGGGACCCTAAGCAAATTTTCTTTTTAAAGCGTCGTCGATCTCTTTTTCACAAGCCACAGCCGGAAGCCCCAGTTCGCGTTCGACCACGTCAAAGAAGGCACTTTTGCGGACGTTCTGGCCCTGAAGGCGACTGGCCAGTACATCGGCCCCGGGCAGACCGTGGCTAAGGGTGATCAGGCCGGGATTGGGGATGAGGTCATAGTGCCCCCAGCGGCTTCGGTAAAGGCCCTGGCGGTTCCAGCGAATGGCTACGTTAAGGGATTCAACCAGGCCGAAGGGATTGAAGAGAGTGCTGTAGATTTTGGCCATTTCACAACACACACGGGCAAAATAGGTGATATTAGGACCGTGCCAGGTTGCTCTTAAAGGGGCGGGTATGAGGCCGAAGCAATTGGAGATGGACAGGCGTGTATGACCTTTGAACCGAGCGAAGGAGATGAAGTCATTGCTGGCGTGGTCAAGTAAGAGTTTCGGAATAAATCGGCAGAGTTCGGGGTGAGAAGATTTGTGTCCGGCTTCTTCCAGGCGTCCTGCAATATCGGAAGGATTGGAACATTGACCGTCCCAATAGGCCTCGGTGACGTTGAGATAGTGGGCATCGTGGTGGTCAATAACGTCCTGGAGACCAGTGCGCTTGAGATATTCTTGATCTTGATCGCGAATCCAGGTGCGATGGGCTTTGCTTTCCGTATTCCAGTCCCAGGAGGTTTCACCCAGATTTCGTCCTATAGTGTGGCCTTCTAAGAGTACGGCTCGGCCAGGTAGAGCCGACAGAAGCTTGTCGAGGGCAATGGGGTCGGTGTAGGTGCCGGTGGCATACCCATGCCAGGTGACTTTGACGAAGACGGGGTCTGAGGTGATGCCAAAACTTTGAAAGAGGCGGGATAAAGCGTCGGTGTCGTGGATTTCGGCGATGGTGGCGCCTTGATAGGTGTGCGTGTGGGGCACGGGCCCTTCGAGATCGCGGATTGGCAAAGTGCCGTCGGGGCCGTGAATACAACTTACAGGTTGGGCGTTTTTGTTGTGCCTGGGCGAAGGGATGCGTTTTGCGGTTTTTTCGCGGTGGGCGTTCCATAGGGCGGTCAAGCGCTGTTGCATCCAGGCTGAGAGGTGCTCTGTGAGGCCGAGTGAATTGCAGAGAATCCAGTTGTCGGCGAGGGGGTGCTTTTTGCAGAAATCTTTGTAGATAATCCGGGTATATTCTGCATGGTCGTCTTCAAATAGGAGATGGGGGACCAAGATCCAGCGATACGGTGTTTGAGCTGCACAGGCGAGTTGTTCGGGCAGGGGTTTTTTTTCGTGGCGTAAGAATGCCACGTCTGCCTGTGCCAAACTCAAGTGTTCCCAGAGCAAGCGCATGAATTGATAGGATTTTGCACGGCCTGCCGGATCGCCGTGTCCGCTGGCGACGAGCATCAGGGCGGTGTTTTGAGGCAATGTGTTGGTGTGGTGCAGATAAGTGCAGATGTGATCGACAAAGGCCTGGACCAACAGAGGATGGCAGGGGTCTGGATCGTCGTAGAATATATTCATCTCCGGATGGTCTCTGCGGGTCTGATTGATGGTTTCTATAAAGATGGTTTTTTGAGTGATGCTGAAGTCCAGCAAGAGGGGCAGTATAAAGACAGCACTGGCACCGTCTTGATGGCAAGCGTGGAGATGTTCGGACAGATCGTTTCCGGTCCATTGCCCGGCAGGAGGTAGAGACACACAAGAAATGGAAGGGGTAAATCCCAGGATCGGAGCGCATGTTTTGCTCAGAGTCTGGCAGAGGGCTTGGGGTTCGTCCAGACAGGCCGGGTAGGCGTCGGTTAGAAGGACAAATGCAGGGTCCCCCCCGTGTGTATGGTTACTGGATGCCATGGGGCTTTATTCCGATTCGAGTTTGCCGCCGATCCGGTCGTATTTTACCAGGGTGGCCAGGGTGTCCATCATGGCGCGAACTCCCAACAGGGCCGTAATGTCGGAGATGTCATAGGGCGGGGCGACTTCGACAACTTCCATGGCGGCGATACCTTCTTTGGCAATACCACGGAGCAGGGATAGGGCTTCTCTGGGCAGATATCCGCCGGGTTCTGGCCAGCCTGTGCCGGGTACAAAACCGGCATCTACGGAGTCGATGTCGAAGGAAAGATATACAGCACTGGCACCTTTCCAGGCTACTTCGAGGGCGATTTCGAGGGTTTTGTCAATACCGAGGGTTTCGACATCGTCGATGGTGAGTACGGTTGAGCGCATGGTGCGGCCGTGGCGCACACCCGTTCTGGGGACCTGCCAGCCACCAATGCCCAATTGGACCAGGTTGGTGGGGGGGCAGTTGGGGATATTGGTGGCATGAAACCATGGACAGGTGTGCATAATTTCGTCCATGTCTTTTTCCTGGGTGTCCACATGGCGATCCAGATGGATGATGCCGACTTTGCCTTCGACGCATTCGGCCACGCCGCGCACACAGGGATAACCGATGGAGTGGTCGCCACCCATGATCATGGGCAAAGCCCCGCTGGAGAGGATGTGGGCAACGCCTTTGGTAATTTGGTCGTGGCTTTTGGTGATGTTGGCAGGACAAAAAATATCTCCAATGTCACACATTTTGAGAGATTCGCGCAGGTCAATGCCGAGTTCAAAATTGTAGGGGGTGTATAGGGAAGATATCCGGCGCATGCCCTGTGGACCAAAGCGGGTGCCGGATCGGTAGGTGGTGCCGATATCGAAAGGCGCGCCGACAAAGGCCACGTCATAATCGCCGACCTGACGCACATCTTCGAGGTAGGGGAGTTTTAAAAAGGTGTTGATGCCCGACCAGTGGGGGAGCTCGCCCCGTTGGAAGCAGGAAATATCGGGATCAGCGATGGAATCTGATCCAGACAGGCCAAATTCCAGACTGCGGGCAATTTCGTTGCGATATTGTGTGTCGGGAAGTTCGGATTCGGCATCCTGTGCAAGCCAGCCGTTGAGGTGAGAGATGTCGGGGAGGTCGCGTTGATGCTTCCGGTAATTGGGAGCATGCGTGTCGTAAAATGGCATGAAGACCCTCGTGTGGCGTTTAGAGATCGGTGCCGAATTTTTAAGATATCCGGCACCGACGATGTATTATTTCAGTTCCATAATCAAGCTGGGATCGAAGTAGGTATCAATGTCCTGCGATTTTTCGTAAACCTTGTTGGCCATGTTGAATGTGTTGACCACTTCGCTGGATCCATAAACAGAGTCTAATCCTTTGGCTTTGGCAAAGTGTTTTTGGGCCTGTTCTGCGGTGAGCAAGTAGGTGCCTTCAAGGAGTGGGGCATAGTCTTCGGGGGTAAGGCCCACGCGGGCGCTGAGGATTTTGAGGACTTCCTCGCGGTTGCTGTCGTCTTTGATGTATTCTACAATGTCATACCAGATTTTAACGACTTTCTGCCAGTCTTCCTTGTTGGCCGCCAGGCTTTCGTTGCTTACGTAAAGCAAGTCATAAATGATGCCGGGCGCATCGGCACTGGTGAAAATGGGCTGGGAGCCGGGCACGGTTTTGAGGGCCTGTCCGGAGTTGGGTTGCCAGGCCACGATGGCGTCGACCTGCTTGGAGGCCAGACCTTGAGGGGTTTCGTGGGTGGGCATGTTGACCAGAGTGACGTCGCTTTCTTTCATGCCATTGGCTTCGAGGCCTTTGAGCAGCAAAAGGTGGCTGACAAAGCCTAGTTCGACACCCACTTTTTTGCCTTTGAGTTCGGTGATTTTGCGAATGCCCGGTCTGCCAACGACCATGTCGTTGCCGTTGGAGTAGTCGTTGATCAAGATGCCTTTACAGGCTTTGCCTGTGGCACCTGTGACCAGGGCGTCCCCATTGGTCATGCACACTGCATCTACTTTGCTGGCAGCAAAGGCGTCCATGGACGGCACATATTCGAACCAGATAAATTCCACATCGACACCGGCTTTTTTGAACCAACCCTTCTGGATGCCAATTTCCCAAGCGACCCAACCCGGCCAGTCGCTGTAGCCAATTTTGAGTTTGGCGGCCAACGAGGGAGAGGCAAAAAGCAGGGAGAACGCGCACCCGACAATGAGAAATAGGCGTATGCCTTTTTTCATAGTAATCTCCTTATAGTTGTACTGCTTATGGTTTTGCTTCGGTCTCAGAGCGTATATGACGAACAGATTGAAGTATAAAACGAATATGTTTCTTTCAGATTTACTCAATGTGAACGAAGGATTAAATTTGTTTCATATCTTTGGAGGTTTGGATAGAAGGGTGCGTATTACAAAGAGGTGGGGTTTGGGATGGAAAAAAGAAAAGGCGGGATCGTTTTTGGCCTATACCACATCTGTGAGAGCCCAGGCGATGAGGCCAAAGGTGATGAGTTGAGGACGGTGGTCGTCGTCGAGGAGGTAGTGGATGGGGAGGATGCCTTCGCCGGTCTGGGCGTATGTGTTGTATGTGTCTGTTTTGAGGGTTGTGACACTGTCGGTTGCAAGGGTCTGGTTGGGGCGGAAGGTTGAGAGATCTTCGAGCATGTCGAAGGTTGTGGGTAGAGATAAAGACGCGCGCATGAGGATGTGCGGGATCGTCCAGTGGCTGAAGACGGGGTGGGTTGCACGGTATGTGTACGCGCTGTCCTGGGACTGGATTTGGCCGTTGTTGTTTGTCCAGTTTTCCTGGAGTTTGGAGATCGGGACCGGGTTGCCGCCATTGTCGGTGCGATAAGTGTGAAGGGCCCAGGAGGCGAGGGTGTCGTCGGGGTTGCAGGTTACGTCGGCATTGAAATGAGTGGGCTGGCCGGCAATGCGGGTTTGCTGCTGGATGTGGTAGAGGATGTCTGCCTGGCGCTGTTTGCGTTGAACCGTCAGGGTGCCGTAGATGGCGTTGGGTGCAGGTGGCGGTGTCTGGGGCGCGTGGATCCAGTTGAGGATGTCGTAGGTCAGGGTGGTATTGTCGGGATCAGAGACAGATTTCTGTACGGGCGTAAATCGGGTGAGAAAATCGGTGATGGGCTTGACGGCGTGGGGGCCGGTTTCAGTGTCGATGGACATTATCTGGCCTCGTTTGGGATTGGGTCGTTTCATATCATTCCTTAGCCTGTTTTGTAAAATCGAGGATCTTCTTTCGCGTCCCTTTGCTGATGGTGACAACCCCGCTGTTCCACTCCGCATTGAGAAAGGGGCTTTCAAAGACTTTCTTTGGAGCGTAGTCGATCGGCTTGCCATTGATTGAGGGTACCGCTTTGGTGCTGGTATCAAAGGTCAGCTGATCGCCATAGATGGTTTTGTAGCGCAGCACCGTTCCATCCATATGAACTTCACAGGCTTTCACCTTTTTTTTGAAAGCGTCAAAACTCGCGACATCGCTCTTGGCCATGACTTCAAGGATCACTGGTGCGTATTCATCATTGGGGATCATGGTCGCGTTTTCGGGAACAAAGCGATCCGTTTCAAACTCGCCATCCATCCACTTGAAACCGCCTGTGCCCACGCGGACCGCCGCATAAGCGCCTTTGGCCTCCACATAGACTACGCCATCCTCTTCCACTGGCGTGCTCAACCCGTCCTTCGACATCCAGATGATCATCTCGGCACCGCCCTTATGGTGCTTAAGCTTCTGGGTAATCAAGCTTCCCTTGCTCTGCACAGACCACTGTGCGTTCATGGCCACCCGGTTGTCTTTGGGGCGAACGATGGGAACAATACGCGCATCGTGTTTGCCGGCAAAGATCACGCCTTGCCAGCGGTTTTGCGCGCTGATCGCAGCCCAATCCTCCAGGGGCCTCGCTGCTGTCATCGGCGTTCCCATGATGAAGGCGGGATCACAGTAGCTGTAGCGCAGAATACCACCTTCATCGGTTCGCATCCTGGTCGGCACTTTTGTTGCAGCAATCTTTAAAGGGCGACCCGTTTTTCCCAGGCCCTGGGGGCGCTGCCGCACCTCGTAGCGTCCTCGTCCTGCCACGTCGATTGCGATATCGGCCACCACGGCTGGTGGTCGGTAGTCGCTGAGGGCCGCGTTCATGTCATGACCATAAACAGCAGGTTGCTTGCCGATGCCAAAGTAGAACCAGGCCAGCGGCGCATTGCCATGCTCCCGGTTTTGCTTAAGTCCTTTCCAGAAATAGATGCGCGACCGCCCACCACCTTGAACGCCGTCAATCTGTTCCTGCGCCCAATAGGCAAAATAAAGATCGAGCAACAGCCCGGCCGACCGTCTCACTTGCGGGTCACCAAAGTCGTAGAAATTGTAGAACCCCTTGATCAGTGTGCTGTTATAGCCGTCGCTCATCATTTCGATGCACAGGCTTTTGCGCGCACGTTCACGGCAGTAAACCACAAAATACGCATTCCAGGCCCGATAATGTTCCGCCGCCGTAGCGCCGTCATCATATTTGAGATCCCTGTATTCGGGCCGATCCTTCGCGATCCTGGCAAACTGCCAGCAGACCGTAAAACACATGGCGTGATGATTCTCTGACAGGTAGATGTGCCAGGTTTTAGATTTCTCGTATTCCGCCTTATCAAGTCTGGAAACCTTTCTGACGTACTCCCATATCGGCTTGAGAGCGAGGGCTTCGGTCTTTTTGGTGATGCGATTGCTACCGTTGGTGCCGTACATCTCAATCAGCCGCATGACGATCTCCGCATGCCAGTGAAAACTGTCACGGTCATTGATGTCCAGGGGGTTGTCGAGATAATGCTGGGCATTTTCGGCAAGTGCGGCATTGGCTTCTTCCAGCATCTCGTTGAGATAGAGGCAGCGTGCGGCAAACCCCACCATGGAATAGGAATAGGCCCGCACATAATTTCCTCGCCCGGGATCGAGTGGCTTCTGTTTCTTTGCCCGCACCAACGGCTTGCCGGATTCAGCGCGAAACATCGCATCCACTCGTTGGTCAAAGCCAGCCACGACCGCTTCGGGGGTTAAATTTTTCTCCACTGATTCCGCTCCTTGTGTCTGCCCAATTATAAGTATAACGATCAGCATTATGCGGTTGATGATTCGCATTGTTAATCCTGGTGAAAAACTTCCTGCAGCGGTATGCAGACCGGCGAGTTGTCGGGGTTGGTATCCATGATATCGGCCATGTAGGCCCACCACTTCTTGACGATTGCGGTCTCCGGCAACGCATCTGCAGTATTGTCGTCGGACAGCTTCTGCACGGCAAAGAGTGTCAGCGTCTCCTCATCGAGAAAAATTGAATAGTCCGAGACGCCAGCTTTGCCCAATTCTTCAGCCAGTTCCGGCCAAATTTCGTCGTGGCGCTTTTTGTACTCGGCCTCGTAACCGGGCTTTAGCTGCATCTTGAAAGCATTGCGTTGCATGATATTTTGCTCCTGACTTCGAGGTTGAAGGATTTTAGCATTCGTCCCTTGAATTGTTGTTAAAGTCGAGGTTGAGTTTGTAATCACCTTTGCAAATTTCAATCTGGCCGCTATCGTAATTGGATTGAATATAAGGGCTGTCGAAAACTTTCGGGTGCTCATAATCGACATACTCGCCACCAATTGTAGGCACATCGCTTGTATTGGCCGCATTAAATACTATTTCTGCCAAACAATGCCTGTTTCTCTTGTTACCACGGTTCTATAAAGTGTGAGTTCGCCCTGCAAAATCATACGCTTAAAATTCTCCAACGTCGGGTGATCTGCCTTGCGACCTGCTTCTATCAGAATGGGACTGTATCTGTTGGTCAGTTGCAAAATCGTCCGATCGTTATTGAATCTATAACTGTCTTTTCTAAGAACCACATTGCCCCGGTACCTGTCGGTCCCTTTTGCCCAGGCTTTGGCATCGGCCTCTGCTTCCAAAAGAATAATCCGTATTGCCACATAGACATTTTCCTTCTCTGCAAATATCCATCCATCTGTTTCATCAATACGATCCCATCCATTGCCTAAGAATAACCCGAATTCCCGATCATACCGATTGTCATTGGCTGGATACCAGTCTGGATTGGATTGTGCCCAACGTCTTCTTTGTTGGGTGATCAGCACTTGCTTATGCTGGACGCTGTGATACACCAATTCCATATCGTAGGCATTTTCACCTTCGCGTTCTCCTTCTGGCGCATCCAGTGCAATGGTTGCCAGACGGGTGTTGGGATCTCTGGTCACCAGACCTTGCCAGCGTCCGGCGGTTGATAGGTGGTTGTAAAGCGCATAGGGGTGATCCATCTGAGTACCCAGCATATAATCTGGCGTTACATAGGTGTATTTGACAAACCGCGATGGGGTATCTCCCATCACGGTGCGCTCCGTGCCCAATGGACGAGGGCTGGTAGGCTCTTCTTCTCCAATGCCCCGAGAGAGATATGCAAATGACCCGAGCCCTTTTCGATCCAGAGCCAATTCCCATACGATTCTTGGCCAGGCATAGTCGCTTAAGAGTTGTTGCGGATAGTTGAACGAGGTTTTGCCCTCACCACCCAGATAGAAAACAGCAAGGTCTGACATAGAATCGTACCCACCAGCAGTCTTGTGGTGGCGCGTTTTAGGACCACCTCGTAAACCTGCAATTTGTAGCTGTGCCCAATCGGCCCACATCAGATCTAAAAACATGCCAATTTTCTTTCTAAGCCTCTCATCGCCACAGAAATTGTAGAGCATAAGAATATAACTGATGGTGTACTTCATATAGGTTGGCGAACCATTTTCAAGAAAGAATCCCCGCTTTGCACGCTCAGTGAAATAGTCATTGAGATAGGGCAACCAGGCATCGTAATGATCGGCTGCGTTATAAGATTTTCCATCCGCCCAATTTGCGCGCCCACCACCGTGTCGATCACTGCTGCCCTGCCCACAATAGCCCGACTCGCCGTATCCGATGCCATCTCCATAACCGAGGTCGGGATAAATGTGGTCAACATACTCGGGTTCATTGGCAAAAATACGCGCACTTAAAAGATTACAGGCTTTTGTATTCAGATCGTGATTCTCACTACCCGCGATCCACCAGGTGCTCTTTTTTGCGACAGCAATATCATTTTTGTACCTGGTTCGCGCCCATAATAAAGCCAGCAGAGTTTGCTCTGTTTCAGGCGTGAGTCGATTTGGCATCTGTGTACTTTTAGACCCAAACCAATTGTAGAATGTAATCAGCCTTGGATTGCGCCACAGGCTGTAGAGACTCTGCCCGGGTTGTGTGCCTTTCGCCTCACATTCTGCGAGATTTGCCAGTTCGGTTTGAAAATCTATCGTCAATTCTTTGTTGGCTTCGTTTAGATTTTGGTTGAGCCACATCTGATCAAATAGCTGGCGGTCTTTGCCCGAGAAATCTGATTTTGCACCTGCTTCAAAGGCTTGTTGAATGCGTTGTGGGCGCGTTTCCAATTCTTCTGCCATTAATTCGGTGATACGCTTGTCGATGGGTGAATCACCAAATTCCAGAAGGGATCGAAACCAGCTGTTTTTAGCATCTGTTTCGAGCATATTATTTCTCTACCTCCAGTTGCAAATAATCGTACATAACGCCAAAGTGAGGATAGTTCTGTCGTTGCCCGCGATGTTGTTTCCGCGGGAGGAGATCGAGTGTCAACACATTCTCTCCTGTGCGCAACAGCGATGCATCAAATGCAATAAAGTGCTCACTGAAGCGCCCGTAGATGCCACTGCGAGGAAGCGCACTGTCGTTCTCCAAACCGGTAATTTTATCCAGAGATTTGCCATTGAGGCCGATAGCGATTCCCCCATCGCGATTTACCGACGCCAGGGCGACTGTGAGGGTCGCACGCCCGGACATTGGCTTATCATCGTATTGAAATCGAATCTTCCAGGTAGGTAGTCGCCAGTTGCCCTCTCCAGTTCGATCAGCAGGCTGTATGCGGGGTTGCCATCCACCTTTTTCTTCCCAAATTGCCATATGTGCATAATTCCAGTCGCTTCGCTCTTTACTCTTGCCGATCGCGAAATCGATGTCCTCGGGGAAATCCTTCTGGTAATTGAACCATAGCCCCCAGTGACGATAATCATCTCCGCGTCGAAATTCAGCAGCGGTTCGGTCTGGTTTCCCGACACGCCAGAGCAACTTGCCAAAAGAACGAGGTGACCACTGCAGACTGCCGAGTTTGACTTCGCCGGTTGTGTTGATCGTGACATCATCTTTTCTAAACTCACCAATCATGTCAGGTGCAAACGCATAAAGCGTATATTTTCCTTTTCGAACAGCCGGTATTGCAAAGGAACCATCATCCGCCATCCTGGGCTGCTGCCAGCCCAACTCTCGATATTCCTGGGGCCGCGCCAGAACGACCCATCCATTGTGTGTCAGACCTGTATCTTTGAATCTTCCCGTAACCACAGCCCTGTTGATCGGATACTCCGGATGTTCCAGCCAACTGTAGGGCCAGTGCTTTCGATGTTTTTCACCCTCGCGCTTTGCATCATACCACAAATGCTGGGCATCTTCATCTTTGTTCATATAAACAAAAACCGGCCCGAAGATCTTCTCCCATTTACCGCTGACGTAATCCCCTCTGCTGCCGTAGTGGTGAGAATAAAGTAGCTTCAGGATGATCGGCCCCCGATCAGTCGCGTGGCTGGTATTGTGTTGCTTTGTCGGACCGCCGCAGAGGTATTCATTGCTCGGCGTGACCATCCACACGCCCTGCTTTCCATTGTGCAAACCGTGTACAAGAGCTTCCTCAGTTGGAGATGACCAGTTATACTTTGTATCCACCTCTCCCGATTGGAGCGCATGTGTGGCATCCATCACCATGCCCTCTGCGCTGGATATCGCCTTGCTATCTGGAATCACGCCAGAGAGCTTGTCATTGACCCTGATATTCACCATCGAATCATTTAAGCGCATCCCAAAACGAAGCTGTGTCAGCACGGCGTCGCCCGTATCCTCGGGTTTGCTGGCTACAACATAATAATAGAACCCCGAATCACCCGCTCTCAAGACATAATGGAGTTCCATCTTGAACGGAAAACCTTCAGGTTGTTTGGGGGCGAATGAAATATCGACCATTTCCGAGTTATTGACGTGGACGCTAAACTCGGGGTTTTGGTCGCGCAAAAATTTTGCTCTCGCACTCGACTCTTTACCCGCCATATAATTTGTATCCGAATCATCGACATAACTGGCCAGGATAGTGAAATATCCAAACTGCCTGGGAGATAGGAGAGAGTCCCCCTGATGCGCCAGCGAGATAATCCGCCCAGACGACTTTTGGATCGTC
>JAGWBW010000367.1:2521-3021 GCA_021295695.1 Candidatus Latescibacterota bacterium | reverse complement strand
GGAAACCTGCACATTCATACGCGCCCAGATAGGCAGACCGCGACTTTTCAAGCGAGATGGCAACTACTACTTCATCGGTCGAAATTACATGGATACGATACGCGGCATGAAACTGTGTCTCTTCAAATTTGATCCCGAATCACTCGACATCCTCTCCTATGCCATACTGGACAATTACGAAGGCGCAGTTGTACCCGATGGGTATTATGCGATGCCTTATTTCACAACGCGCGCCCAAAAAGTGTATTTCAATATCGTAACCTATAAATCTCTCCACCTCCGCGAATCTCCCCCAGACCTCATCCGCCTGGAATTCAAGTGGGATGAATTGCGTTGAAGAAGCAGAGGTCCAAAACCGCTTTCTTTCTTGACAGAAAACAGGTCAAAGATATATTCATTACTTAGTAAATCAAGAATATCATAATAACAGGAGGTTTATTCGAATGTCCGATACACCCTTGATTGCACCCCATGGTGGCCTATCCGAGCCGGTCAATCGC
>JAGWBW010000367.1:771-2448 GCA_021295695.1 Candidatus Latescibacterota bacterium | reverse complement strand
GGATTAAGTCCGCTTACAGGACCGATGGATGCACAAACATATCATCGGGTACTCGACGAATCCGTCATCGAAGTGAATGGCAAGCACTATGCCTGGACGATACCAATATCACTGCCCGTGAGCCCCAACCTCGCCAAAACTCTTTCGATTGGCCAGAAAGTCGCATTGGAAAACACATCTGGCGAAATCGTGGCGGTGCTGGACATCAGCGACATCTTTGAATGGGACAAAACCAAATATCTCCAGCGCGTATATTTGACGGACCGCACAGACCACCCCGGTGCCGATATGGTCCTCAATGACGATGGCGACAAAACCCATCTCCTCGGCGGTGAAATTCAGGTACTTCCCCAACCCAAAAACCCACATTTTGGACAATATGTCCTCAGCCCGCGAGAAGTCAGGCCCCTCCTGGTACAAAAAGGCTGGAACCGCGTTGTGGCATTTCAAACGCGCAATGCCCTGCATCGCGCCCACGAATACGCGCTGGTATATGGTTTGGAAACCCTCCTGCGCCAGGGACACAACGCAGGCGCGTGCTTAAATCCCCTCGTGGGCGAAACCAAATCGGACGACGTGCGCGCAGAGATTCGCATGCAAACTTACGAAGCACTCATCGCATCTCGAGGACTGGGCGAAGGGGATAGCGATGCGGGTCTATGGCAAAAACGCGGAGAATCTGTACCGGACAGAGTCATTTTGCTCGGACTGGATATCAAAATGTTTTACGCCGGACCAAAAGAAGCCGTCATGCACGCCATTTATCGCCAGAACTTTGGATTTACCGACATCATTATCGGCCGCAAACACGCCGATGCCCCCTATAACGACGGCAGCGCGATCTGGGGAGACTTTGATGCACAGGAAATTTTTGAAAATCTAAATGGCGAACTCCAAATTCAGCCCGTAAACGTGGGATTCGCCGCCTATTACGAGTCACTTGGACGCGTAGATTTGATGGAAAACCACCCCGATGAACAACCAGTCTTTATTTCCGGCTCTCAAGTGCGCGAAACACTGAGCAATGGATCTCAAGTCGATCCCCGAATCATGCGCCCGAGCACATCGGAGATATTGAGCAAAGCCATGTCGGCAGCCACATAAAAAGACGAGACAGAACACCATGACTGATCGCCCCAACATCCTCGTAATAATGACCGACCAGCAGCGCGCCACAGCCAGCCACCTCTACGGCAACACCTTTTGCCAAACCCCGTCGATGGAACGCCTCGCCGCCGACGGCGTGCTCTTTGAGAACGCCATCACCCCGCACCCGCTCTGCGTACCCGCGCGCATATCGTTCTGGACCTCGCAGTTTCCCCACTCGCACGGGGGCAGGCGCAACCAGACCTTGATGCCAGCCGGTGCCGAACACGCCTGGCAACTCTGGAAAGCGGCGGGCTACGCCACGGGCCTGATCGGCAAAAACCACTGCTTCCAGCGGGAGGAGGATTTGGCACTCTTCGACGTGTGGAACCCCTTCACCCACGGCGGTCGCGGCGAGGAAACGCGGGGCATGAACTGGTTCCGGCCAGCAGAAGGTCGCCGCAAGGTCGCCGCCGAACATCGCCATCTCGCCCACCAAAATCCCCGCTTCAGCTACGGCACCTCCGAACTGCCGTTAGAGGATCACTCCACCGGCCTGATCGCCGGACAGACGACGCGCTTTATCGAAAA
>JAGWBW010000367.1:0-469 GCA_021295695.1 Candidatus Latescibacterota bacterium | reverse complement strand
TTTGTTCGGACCACGGAGATTTTATGGGGGAACACGCCATGCAGTGCAAGGGCGGAGTCTTCTACGACAGCCTGACGCGGGTGCCGCTGATCGTCTCCTGCCCCGGGCAGGTCACCGCCGGGGTGCGCGATCAAAGCATGGCCAATCTGATCGATGTCGTGCCCACACTGTTGCACTTGCAAGGGCTGGCGCAGCCGCATTCCATGCACGGAATACCGCTTCCCACCGTGACCGAAGCCGCACCCCGAGACGCGACTTTTTCCGAATACGGAAGCGGAGGACCGCTCTTTACCATGTCCGATCTGGAAAAGCTACCTCAACCCTGGGGCCGCAGGACCCTGATTGACACCTTGCAGTGGCGCGAGGCAGCTGGTCGGTGCAAGATGGTCCGCACACGCCAGTGGAAATACGTTCACGACCCCATGGGAGACCGCGACGAACTCTATGACCTCGTCGCCGACCCAGGCGA
>JAGWBW010000088.1 GCA_021295695.1 Candidatus Latescibacterota bacterium | reverse complement strand
GGCACAGCCCCTGCAATCCACCCCATCGAAAAAACCACCACCATCTCGCCCTGCGACAGCGCCCATCGCGGCTTTAGACGCGCAATCAAAACATTCAACGGCCATGCCAGCACCGTGAAAACCACCATAGTCGCCATGGGCAAATGGGCAAAAACCATACGCGACGAATGTACGATATAGGCCGAATAAGCAGGCAACAAATTCACCAGAAAAGTCACCGCAATCCCCACGCAAAAAGCGCGTGTGGTTACGCTCAGGCGCTTGCTCGCCGGGTACAAATCCCCATCCAACGCTTTCAACTCAGCCATCGCAATCTCTCAAAAACTTAGAAGTGCCCGCAGAATCTTCCGCGCAATGTACCTCAAAAAGAAAATGTGTGCAAGGAATCCATCCCCTGCACACACCTGGATTAGCGATCACTCCAGACAGATATTAGAACGATCCACTAACAGCAATCCGCAGCGGCGCATCGAAATACACGCCGCCGTCGCTATACGACAGATCTACGCGAATATTGCGCCCGCCAAAATCGTACTTCAGGCCAACGCCCAGACTGTAATCCTCCACATCGTAGTTGACCTTATACCCACCGCGCAATGCGAGCATATTGGCAACCCACAGCTCACCGCCAAAATTCCACCGCTGACCGTAATCAGTTGCCATAATGGTCTCACCTGCAAGCGTCAAATACGTCGGGTCGCCTTGCTCACCATAGACTTCACCTGCCAGCCCAAAATTGAAATTGATCGGCGGTGAAAACTGCTCGGTCTCCACAGTAATCTCAGTACCCACATTGCGCGCGGCAGCGGCAATACGCAAACTGCGATAGCCCGTATATGCCGAAATGCCCAGATCGAACTGAAATGTACTCGTCGTTTTGAGCACCAGATCTTCCTGAACCCATCGCGCTTGCACACCCCAGGACACTTTATCGGTCATCTGACGCGCAAACATAAACCCAATGGCTGTATCGCCGCCCTGGATCATACGCCCGGTACCTGTGGCCTGAAAAATTGTCGTTTCTTCCACCTCTTCGGGTACAAAGCTCACAATTGAAACGCCAAACGTATTGCCGCCCCATTTGTAAGCCAAAGCCCCCGAATACAATCCCGAATTGACCAGCCAGCGCGTGTAAGCCAGCGCGTACTCGCCACCCGAGACAAATCCCAATGCACCGGGATTGTAAAAAGACGCATCAATACCGCCGTTCATCGCGACAAAGGCTTCGCCCATAGCCACGGCACGGGGCGATGCACCAATTTTGAGAAACGCCAGCGACGACTGCCCCTTCACCGGCAAAATCGTACCGTATTCGCCAAAATCCGACTGTGCCAAGGCCGGTCCTGTCATCAGCCCGACCACCAGCATCAGCACCAGTAATATTCGTTTATTCATGTCTGGCTCCCCTTATCTCAAAATGTAAAATGTCCCCGTCACCGTTTGCCCCATACTTTCGGGCGTCAGCGATTCAACGACGTAAAAATAGATTCCGCTGGCCACATCCGGCGCAGTCACATTGCGTTCAATTTGGAACCACGATGCTTCGCCTGAACTGGCATCGTCGTGCAGGATTTCACCCACAATATCGCCCGCCACATTGAAGATCAGCACGCGGCTTTTGGGGGGCAATCCCAGAAAGCGGATCTTTTTTGAACTCTGGTAATTATAACCCGATTCTGACAAACTGAATGGATTGGGCACCACGCGCACGCGCTTTTCCGGCCACGATGGCGCCAGACCCGGCTGGAACGGGCTAAGATCCAGGTTCACACGCTGCTCGGGGGCAGAATACCCACCTTCGAGTCCAGCCTGTAAATGGCCCTGCACTTCTTCGGGCAAGTCAGCCATACTCGACATGCCATTGCTCCACGAACTGCGCGGTTTGGCAAAAGCCCGCACATTGTAAAAATACCGGAATCCGGCAACCGCCGTATTATCGCGCCACACGTATTGACCGCCCGAATGGTCCCAGGTGGTTCCAGAGGTGCCTGCGGTGACAGTCCCAACGTGTTCCCAGGGACCAAATTCCTGATAAGCGGATCGGAATACGCGATATCCCACCACATCGGCATCGCCAAAATCGGGATGTGACGACGACTCAGCGGCATCGTTCCACGTCAATGTAATCTCTGCATCCTGATTCACGCCAGGCGTAAACTTCACATCGGGCGGATAATCGGGCAGATCGTACATATTGTCGTACGCAAATTGCGCGGCCTTCAAATGCGCCACAAGAGCGGCTTCTCCCTTGCTCAACCGCGCCAATCGTTCTTCTACGGGCAGCGGAATATCTTTCAGACAAAATGTCTGCACATCCACTGCATACGCAGACTGGCCTTCTCGGGATATCGCCTGCGCGCCTGTCCCGGCGACATAAGCCACCACGATCTTGGCCTTCTCGCCCACAGCCAGATTATACGGCCCAAAAGTGAGTGCATTGGCCATCGCATTGACAATAGTTGGATTGGCATCGGTTGTTCCCGAAAACGTCTCGTAAATGCCCTGCTCGGAGTCGCTCTGCAAATTCGGCAAATCCGTGTTCAAACCCCAGAAATCGCGCGTTTCCCACCATTTTGATGCCCTGGGTTGTTCACCTTGCGGATTGACGTATTTGCCCTGGTCGCTGGCATTGAACACATGCGACGGTCCACTATCGCGATAGGCCAATGGCGCAACGCCCACGTATTGCGGCGATCTCATCTGTCCGTCAAACACACCGCCCGGCAACCTTTTCGCATTGCCGTGTACACTTTCAATATAAACGGGTTGTCCGGTGTCTTCTTCAGCACGCTGGATACTGTCGCCATCCCACTGATAGTTCATCTTCAAATCGACATATTCAGCAGGTCCGTCGTAATTCGGTGCCCCTGTATAGCGATATTGATCGTCTTGTGGCTCATACGATCCGGGCATGCCAGACCCAATACTGTTCCAATTGCCTTCGCCCGACATGCTCACGGTAAAGCCCTGAACAAATGAGAAATACGCTCCCGTTAGATTATGCCCTGCGCCACCGTTCACATCGGCCACACCATCGCCATCGGAATCACCTGTGTTCTCAAATTCCACTTCCAAAATGAAGAAATCATCAAACCCCTGATAACTCCAGGCCATGGCTTTGCGCGTGATCGTAACACCGTGTTTGGTCGTCCACCTGCTAAAAACGATATCTTCTGCGCGGTCATCCTTATCGGCGTCCATGTACTGCCCCCACCGATGATTCAAGACCTCATAGGGCACGCCAGTTCTCGGCGCATCAGTTTGCAATGCAGCACCGGGATACCAGTTCGGCATAACTGCTCCTGAACCCAGCCCATGAGGCGGCACATCGACTTGATATCCCCAGTTCGCTTCGGGACTATTGGCAATATCGTAATACATTGGCGCGATATCCGCCGAAGGCGTCCACGGTCCCGAATACGACACCCCGTATTCGCCACCGACATTGGTCAACACCCATATACCTTCTCCCGCCGACAAATTTTGTGCCTCATTTTTTTGCTCTGCCCAGCTAAAACCGTTCTTCTTGCCAAAATACTCAATGTAGTCCGCGCCAGCCATGTTCAGCATAAGGCCATTGCCCATGCCCGGATACGTCAAGCGGGGCGCGCCGCGAGAACTCCGGTCATCCCAGACACCGCCCTGAGTGCCCTCATTGCGGAATCCGGTCCAGAGTTGCCCTCGGGTGAGCTGCCGCAGATTTTGCGTGTCCAGGGAATAGACATTAAACGCCCATCCAAAAACTATCAGGATCAGGACAGCAGCAAGAAATTTCCTGTTCATATCACTATCCTCCAATTTTCAAAACTGAATTTCCAGACCGATTTCCACTTCGCGCGGCTGGTACCTGTAGCGCGTGGCTTCGTTTGGATCACCATAAAGCAAATACTCGGTATCATCTGGCGGGGGTAGCCGTTGTCCGTACTGCACATAAGTGAAATCCGAATTTCGGCTCTCGGTACTCTTTTCATTGAACAAATTGCTCACCTCCACAAATAGCGTGGGGCGCAAGTTGCCAATGTTTCGAAAATCTTTGGCCGCGTACAGATCCGTCTTCATCACCGGTGTCCCGGTGCGAAATTCGCGCGGGCCAACCGGGGGAACGTACTCAAACGGCGCGCCGCTGAAAATGCGGTAGATCATACTCATGCGCAGCCCCCCAAATGGATTGATTGCGCCCATTTTGGGTCCATAAGCCATCGGCGTGGCATAATACAACTGAAGCGACAACTGATTCCTGCGCTGTCCACTGGTAGGCTCTGCCGAAAAAACCTGCCCATTTGAAGCTGTCCAAATACCGTTCTCATTGGTTTTGATAGGGGGCTGCCAGGGGCCAGCACCGGGACCTGGTCTCCCGGCCTGCTCGGTCCACGACACGATATTTGCCTCGGCTTTTGCGCTGATGTCAGCCACTTGCTCAGACGTAAGCGGCACGGGCCTTTCCGAACCGTCGGATTGCACTTCCCAATCGGTCCAGTAGTGTCCGGCACTAATAAAATCGGCATCGGGAAGTATATACCAGTTCGCAGAGTGTTTGCCGTAGTGAATGCCGCCCGGATCGCGCACCCATTCGGCATTATAGGACAAATTGAACTGGAAATTATTGCTAAACGTCTTTTTCAGCGACAATTCAAGCCCACGCGCTGTTTGCCAATAGGTATTGCGTATGGCGTTGACCTGCGCAGACTGGCCTTTGAGCGGATCTACCCAATAGGAAATGTTATTGCTGGCGTACAACCCCTCATCGCGCCGATAGTGTGCAGTAATACTCGCCGTATAATCGGACACAAAATTCCAGTCCACCCCTATTTCCATACTCGTCGTACGTTGGGGTTCCATGCCATCGGACGGTTGCCGCGCCGTGGTATGTACTTCCATAGCATTCCACTTTTCGGTCTCATCGATCATGCCATTGCCGTTGAGATCGTTATCGGGCGCCTCGCTTGAAAACTGCCTGCGATGGGTTTCGAGAAGCACGGGAAAGATATTCGATCGACCGATAAAATAGTGCGCTGCCAGGCGGTCTGTAATCGGATGAGACAGGCCCACGCGCGGGCTCAATGCCGTCATCGTTGGCGTCGAGCTATCGAGATGATCCATTTCATACCGCGCCCGCGTAAACGTGCTGTACATAGGCGATTTGCCCAGCGCCTCTCCCATTGAGCCATTGCGCCCAAAATTGTAATAATCCCAACGCAAACCCAGATTGGCAACCAGGCCCCCGTACTCGATCTTATCCTGAACATACAGATTCAGCGTCCACGGCTTCACATTTTTGCCCAGTTCAAAACCATCGGCCACAAATTCGAGAAAGCGGCTCTTGGTATTGGCAAAATTTTCGTGCGTACGGTGATACGCCCGCTGCGTGAGCACCAATCCAGTCTGAATCAAGTGCGACCGATTGACCTGACTCACAAAATCGTATTTGATACCGTATTTCGTATCTTCCTCTTCGGTATATTGGCGCAATAGTGTGGGCAAATTGAAAAAACCCGCCTTATCTTTGCGCACGGCTTCGGTAGCATCCGGCACATCGAACACATTGCGGTCGTATTTGTTGTAGAAAAATCTCAGATCGTAATACGTATTTTTGCCCAATGTATGTGTCAGCGTCAACACCTGGAGTTGCCGGGACAATTTATAAGTGCCCGAAGCTGAAAAATCCTCGGGAAAGAAAATATTTTGTGCATTGTTGCGCGTCGATCCCTGAAACTGATCCGAGCGTTGATACATCCCCAGTGCTTTAACCTTGATATCTGCGCCGGGCCGATACGTCAACGTAGCTTGCATGCGCGGCGGATCGTCCGACACCTGTTCCGCCGCAGGGAACCTGGCCGGGCTACGCGCATAACTCAAACTGGCAAAAAACGAAAAATCGCGTGCAAGCGGCCCGCCCAATGTGCCTTCCAGACGGTGCCCGAGATTATCCGTATAATCGACGCGCTCGTGCGCCATGCGCTCGACATCGTCAGACGTTCCCAGGGTGCGATCCGGTCCTGGATCCATATACGTTTCGTTCACCCAATCGGGATTGTCCCACTGCACATTGTCTTCAAAATTGGGGCTTTCATAAACGTCTCTACCCCAGTGCTTTTTGCCCGCAGGTGTGAACTTATACTCCATCCGGCCAGAGAAATTGCCCCGGCCCTCTTTTGTCACCAGGCTCACAATACCAGCACCCGCATTGCCAAACTCCGCATTCATACCGCCAGTTAGCACACTCAATTCCTGAATAGCCGTAGTATTCACGCCTGTGAGCAAGCTCCGATCAACCTCAATCCCATCGATATAATAACCCACCTGCGTACCCGTTTGCGCCCGCGTCGTGCTTCCGCGAATGCGGTTGGTGCCATCCAGCGCCATACCCGGTTGCAATGCAATTAATTGCGATGTCGATCTCACCTGTGGCACAGCCTGAATATCTGCCGAAGAAACCACGTATTTGCTCGTGGTTTTATCTGGCTCCACAGGCGGGCGCTCCGCAACAACAATCAACTCAGCCAATTCGAGACTGGCCTCTTTCAGTGCAAAATTCACCGTAGATGTATAATCCACAATCACCTGCACGGCTTCTTTCTTCTCTGTGCCATAGCCCACCATCGTCGCCGTAAGGCTATACATCCCGGGATCTACAGCCAGAATTAAATAGCGACCCTCGGCATCGGTAGTAGCTCCTTTGCGAGTCCCTTCGAGCGTCACATTCGCGCCCGGTAAAGTCTCACCCGTAGCAGCATCTGTGATGACACCCGTGATTTTTCCCGCTGTTGTCGCCAAGGCCGATGTACCCATCAGCAACAACAAAATAAATCCCAATATTAACCGCTTCATAACCCTCTCCTCTTTGAGATCTACCAGTATAATTTGAACGCCGTCCTGAAATCGAACATCGCAATGGGAAATACCCCGGGCAAATTCCACGCCTCCATCGGACGCAAATCACCCAAAATCATGTGATAACGCCCGCGGATATCCAGCCCGAATCGCCCCTGCATCACCGTCATTCCCAACCCAAAATTCGCCCCCAGAGCCGTATGTTCATCCTCTCGATCCTCCAGCATCAGATCCGAATTCAAAGGCTCTTCTTTTTGTCCCGGATAAATCAGACCAGTAATCTGATCCTGATAATCGTAAAACCCCGCACCCACAGCGACATAAGGCAAAAGCTGCAAATCGCTGCCGGACTTTCGGGCATTGAGATACGCCAGCGCATTGATCAAAAAGCTGTTGAGGTTAAACCGAGAATTCGCATCTGGACTCAAATATTTTTGCTTATCAATGGGCCACGTAAACGCCAGGCTTTCGATTTTTCCGTCATCCATTGTCAGGTGATGGTATTCAAACTCCATCGTAGCGCGCGAACTGATCTGATAATCCAGCACCGCACCATATACCTGAGAAGCCGAATACCTATCGTGAAACCCCAGCACGGGCACACTGCGGTTAAAAAACACGCCAGCGCCGTACCGAGCCTCCTGGGCAGAAACCGGCACTGTGATCAACAATGCCAGCAGCCACATCTTCAACATCAAATATCTATTCATCAGACCGTGTTTCCGCATACAACAAGCATTCCACATCTCCTGTCATATTTCCTCCTTTCCAAGGAGCACAACGGGTTATATCTGATGTACAACTTCGTAAAAGTTTAATCGCCGATATTTCCTCCTTCCCCAATATTGACAAAACCACATAAAATCGTTAAAGTCTGTCCTTTTTGTCATAAGATGGGTTTCTAAACCCCTTATGACCACCTGGTCGTTAGCCCGATCTCGCCAAAGTTCGAAGGCTAACGGCCTTTTTTATCTAACCAATATTCCGAATGTTGATAAACGCCAGATTCTTTGCATGATCGGCATTGGGATCATCGCCCGAAGGCGTCTCCAAAACGATATATCCATCGTAACCGATCTCGCGCATCGCAGCATCTACCGAATCAAAATCCACGCGCCCATCTCCCAACGCCTGTCGGTCCGTATCCTTTGCGTGAATCATCCCCACACCATCGTGTCCCAGCTTCAAAATTTCCTCAGCCGGATCCTGTCCGCGCGTCATCGTATTGCCCGTATCGTGATAAACCTTCACCGCACGAGACCCCACGCGATCCAAAATCATCACCAGTTGATCCGCACTAAATGTCGTCTCCAGATCCAAAATCACGTCATGCTCTTCCGCAACCTCACCCAGTGCTTTAAACCCATCCACCAGTTGATCCCATGTCGAATCCGGCCACTCATCCATATCTCTCGGAAACATCGGCACCAGAATATGCCGCGTATCAACCGCCGCACACGACCCAATCACATGCGTCAAAATCTCAACGCCCTCGGCGCACTTTTCCGCTTCTGGCAGCGCGGGATGAAATTGCGAAAACACGCCTGGCGACAAAGAAGAAATCTCAACACCCGCCGCATCTGCCAATCCCTTCAGCCTCTCTGCCCCACCATCCTCCCACAAAATATTCTCCCCATAGTCTCGCCCAACACAAAACTCCACCCCATCAAACCCAATATCCTTCGCCACCGAAAACAACGTCTCCAGCGGAGCTTTTAACATATTATCTCGAATACCGTATTTCACAACAGGTCTCCTTTATCGTGTAAATGAACCCTTGAAACGCTGTCAACAGAAGATTTCGTCTCCAATATCTAATTGCGGCAACACCGCACACAACACCTTCGCAAAGGCTTGCCGCTCGGCGGATGGCCCCACGGTCACGCGAATGCAGCGGTCGAGCGGAGCCACGCCCGACATCCGCACGAAGACCCCGTGCTGCAAAAGCATCTGCATCAGCCGCCGCGCTCGCTCGCCACTACCCACGTCCAAGGCCACAAAATTAGTCGCCGAAGGCACCGTTTGCAACCCCAATTCCGCCGCCAGCACCGCGTATTCCCGTCGGCCTTCCTCTACTTGCCGCACCACCGAGCGCACGAACGCATCGTCGCCCAGCGAAGCAAGTGCCCCGGCTTGGGCGATGCGATTGACGCCAAAGTGATTGCGCACCTTGTCGAGCGCGGCCACCACATCGCGGTGTGCCAGCGCGTAGCCGACCCTGGCCCCAGCCATGCCATGCACCTTGGAAAACGTCCGCAACCGCACCACCTGTGCCCGTTCCACTTCCAACGGCAACAGGGCATCCTCCGGCGCGAAGTCGATATACGCCTCGTCGAGCAGCAACACACAATCCGGCGGCAACCCCGCGATAAAATCCCGCAACTCGTCGGCTCGCTGATAGGTGCCCATGGGGTTGTCGGGATTGGCCACGTAGATCAGCCTGGGGCGCACTTGCCGCGCCTTATCCAACAGGGCCGGCAAGTCCTCTCGATCCGTGCGATAGGGCACCTTGTGCAACACCGCCCCGTGCCCCTCGACGTGGTAGTTAAACGTGGGATAGGCCCCCAGCGACGTCACCACCGCGTCGCCCGGCTCGGCAAAAAGGCGCACCAAAAGTCCCAACAACTCGTCAATCCCCGCACCCAAGACGACCTCTTCCCGCGCCACCCCGTACCGCACCGCCAACGCCGAGCGCAGCTCGTATCCCTCTGGATCGTTGTACCAATGTACTTGCTCCACTGCCTCTACCATGGCCTGCCGCGCCCGCGGCGAGATACCAAAATTGCTCTCGTTAGCCCCAACTCGTAGGGCGAGCGGCTGCCCTTGCTCCCGCTCCAATGCCTCGGGCGGCACAAAGGGAACGGTCGCTGGCAGGGCGCGGACGATGTGCGTAAACGGCAACACAGGTTAAGACCACACGTAGATTTCGTCTGCCCTACGCCCAATTCTTTGGCCAGGCAAAATGCTCGTTAATATCTTCCACATATTTCATCGGCTCATTGGGTTCAATATTAAACAGCGCGTCCAGCACCTCCAACCCGTGCTGGTATGATTTTGTCTCCTTGCTCTCGAGCACGCCAAACAGCAGCATCGACTTATCGCCCGACAAAACCGCTTCAAGCGTGCGCTCCATATTGAGCCAATCGGGATAAATGCACTCCAGCATAATCTTCTTTGGCAACGGCGGCACGCGCAAAGGCTGAATCCCCTTCTTATTCACAATCGCTGGAACTTCCACCGCCACATCGTCGGGAATCCCCGGCAAAACGCCGTGATTGGGCATATTCACCTGAAATTGACCTTCCACATTATTCACCAACCCATTCATAATCGGAATATGCTGCTCGTGCGTCATCTGATCGCCAAACAAATCAACCGGCCGAATTTTCTCATCATAAGCCGCCGCCTTCATCTGCTCGTATTTTTTTGCCTTGCCCGCCAGCACCGCATCGCGCCCGGCTGGCGTGTCTTTACCGCCATTGGGATCGTACCAGTATTTCCGCGCATCCAAACCCGTATGATACCACCAACCACCTCGCCTCGGTGTATCGCCAATGGGCATCAAACCATACATCTTGTATTGATGAATCGAAGCGCGCGACATCTGCGTGGGAATAGACTTGCCATCTCGGGCCAACCGCTCCCAATACGCCTCGCTCTCCTCGGCAATCCATTGATCCAGCTTCGGATACATATCCTCATTTTCATAGATAAAATCCGTCATCCAAATATTGTGATTCAACCCCGGTGCCTGCCACGTCACCTCATCCGGATCCAACCCCAATGTGCGCGCCACACCCGCATAGCCGTAATGCCCATGACACAACCCACACACATTGATCCCCGTCTCCCGCGTCATCAATGTCGTTCCGGCAAATACCGGATTGCCCGCCAGTAAAATCCACGCATCGGGACACAGCTTCTCCATATCTCTCGCCACATCGAGCATCAATTGCAAATTGTGATATTCGGGCATCCCGGTTTTATCGTAAAAATAACCGAGCTTCGCCGTCATCTTGCGCCGCCGCTGCATAAAATACTCATTGTGCGTCACCGTCGCCGTATTGATCACAAAATCCGCGTCTTTCAACGCGGCCTCCCTGCTCGTCGTTTTCTCAAACGTCATATCCGCGCTCAAATCCTCGGCATACCGCCGCCCGAGTTCGTAAATCACATCGAGCACTTCCTCATTGATATCCATAAAACAAACATGGCTGCCATTCAATTCCTTTGTCAGACACAAATCCTTCACCAGCCCGAGCGAAAACACCACGCTACCCGCACCAAAAATCGTCACCTTATTTGCCATTGCACACTCCTTAAAAAAATGAAAGACAACACTTTCAAACAATTTACGACATCCTATCCCGTCCCGCCAGTCATTCAGAAACAGGTATCATTTAAAAAACAGTACGAAAACCTTGACTTGAGATATAATATATGTATAATTATATGGATCTAAATATGCTAATCAATATGAAATTGTGTAATCTCAGGAAAGAAGTGTTGTGAATATAGATTACGTAAATACCCCTTCTGATATTTCAGAAGCAATCGAACAGGCAGAAGTCATTGAGGACTTTCTGCCATCACTCTACCAACTTGATCTGAAGGAAGCGACAGGAAACAGGTTTGATTCCTTCACGGTAAAAGAAAAAAGTCCCATAACAAACTTCGAGTGGGATATAAGCAAAGACCTTATCAATCAATCCAAACACAATGTCTCATTTTCCGAAGCCCAGCTTGCGTTTATGGATTCTCATCGCATTATCGCCGTTGACCATAAACACAGCACATCTGAAGAAACGCGATATTTTTGTTTTGGAAAGGTTGGAGATCGCATATTGACAGTCCGATTTACTTATCGAACAGATAACATTCGCATATTCGGTGCCGGTTATTGGCGCGCAGGAAGGAAGCGTTATGAGCAAGAAAAGATATGAGCAAGCACCTTCTGATATTTCAGAAGCGATCAAACAGGCAGAAGTCATTGCAGATTTTCTTCCGCCGCCCGATCAACTCGTCCTGAAAGAAGAGACCGTGCGGATCACACTAAATCTTAATAAAAAAAGTGTCGATTTCTTCAAGCTAAGAGCAAAAGAAAACGGCATTCCCTATCAGCGTATGATCCGCAAAGTTCTCGATATTTACGCCGAGCGATTTTTGCATGGCATATCACCGCCGTAGGGGCGTCCCTGGTGGGCGCCCGCAATCAGGGCAACCATAAAGGTTGCCCCTACGAACGATTCAGACGCCTTTTCCATTCATCGCCATCAAATTGCGGATGATACACCTCGCTGAAAAATCGGCGGTGTTCTGGAGAAAGTGAACCGAGCATATCGTCTGTAAATCCGGGTTTGTGATGGCGCACATTAATGTGATTATAAGCGTAAAACAGAGCCATCCGCGGCTCGTCCTGCGTCCAAACACAAGACGTATGGCGCACCGCCTCAGAAAAAACCAGCAAGGAACCTGGCGGACATCCATACGTATCCCACACCTCCGAATCGGAATCGTCTAACAAAGGCAGTTTTTTCCTGTAATTGGACTTGTGGCTCCCCGGAATAAACGCCGTCCCCCCTTTCCCCTTCTCCACGCCATTTAATTCCCAAACCACCCTCGTCATCCCGGAGTAAATCCGCCCATCGTGATACTGATAGCTATAATTGGGATTCACGGACTTCCCCCCAGCATGCGGCGTCCATCCTCTGTGATTATCTCCCTTAAAACGATAAGATAAAAACGCACCTTCCAGGCGTATCTTCTCAGTCTCATCGTCAATAATCGTATGCAACACCCGCATAATCGCCGGATGATCGATTAATACCGACGCGGGACCACCCGGCAAACAACGCGCCTCGGGCGGCAAAGACGCTTTATCGGTACGCAATTTTTCACACTGCGCCTTAATCGGCGCCATCTCATCCTCGCTCAAAACAGCCGGAAAAAGAATATACCCCTTCAAGTCAAACAGCACGGTCTCTTTCTCCGTCAAAGTCGGCGTCCATTCTTTTGTTAAAAAACCCATCACTAAATCTCCTGTTTTGCGTTCAACGGTCAGTAGTCGGCTCTGCTCCCTTTCCTCCAATTTTTAATTTTTTTCCACCCACCACATATCCCGATGCTTTTCAGCCAACACTTTGAGTTCTTGCGCCACCTCGGGATACTCATCAATCACATTGGTCGTCTCGTAAGGATCGTTTTCCATATCAAAAAGCGACAACTCGATATGCGCGGTCTCGTATTGCCCTGGCTCTCCATCGTTGCCCGCTTTCACAAGCGTGCGGTAACCGTGTGGCAAATGCAACTTCCACTTGCCATCGCCACTGACCACCCCATCGAAATTCCGCCCGGTTGACACCGGATAATACACATGGGAATTGGTCGCACCCGGCTGGCACGTCACAATATCCCAAACATCGACCCCATCAATCTGATAATCCGGCAAATCTGCCCCAGCCAATTTTGCAAAGGTCGGCAAAAAATCCACCGAACAAAATGTTTGATGCGATATCTCCCCCGCGGGAATACCATTGGGATAGCGCATCACACACGCCGAACGCGTACCCCCGTCAAAACCCGTACCCTTTGCCTCGCGATAAGGCGTCTTCCCCGCGTGGTTGCCATAAGAAATCCACGGCCCATTATCCGACGTAAAAACCACAACCGTATCATCCGCCACACCCGCTTTTTCCAGCGCGGTCATAATCTCACCCACCGACCAATCGATCTCCATCATCACATCGGCATACAAACCTTCACCCGATTTGCCGTCAAACTTATCGCTGCAAAACAAAGGCACATGCGGCATATTGTGAGGCACATACAGGAAAAACGGCTCGTCGGCATGACGCGCGATAAAATCGACTGCATGCTCCGCGTACCAGGTCGTCAGCATCTTCTGCTGCTCTGGCGACACATCGTCAATAACAACCTCGCCATTTTTCCAGAACTGCAAACCAAACTTATCAAAATGCCTGCTCCCCGGATGGTGTTTCCACATATCATTGGAATACATCAAACCCGACGACTCATCAAACCCCCGAGCGGGTGGGCGCGTGTCCTCGTGGTCGCCAATATGCCACTTGCCAAACACCCCTGTTGCATAACCCGCTGGCTTGAGCACCTCGGCAATCGTGGAAAAACTCGGATCCAGCCCTCGCGCCCGGGGCGGAATCGCGCCATAAACTTTATGCCTGCCCGGATAACACCCCGTCAACAACGAAGCCCGCGACGCCGAACAAACTGCCTGAGGCACGTAAAACTGGTGATAACAACACCCTCCCGCCGCCAATTTCTCCACATTAGGCGTCGGATACGCCGTCTCTCCAAATGGCCGAAAATCTGCCCATCCGGAATCATCTAAAAAAATCACCACAAAATTTGGTCTTCGATCCAAGATAAAATCCTCCTTTTTACAGCATGCATTATTCTTGACGACAACGCCATACTGCCCGATTATTATAGAACGAACTTGCTTTATCAGTCAATCTCTATGGAGTTTTCAATGGCAACCATCTCTAAAGAAGCCTCTTCTCGCGTCACAGAAGAAGACATGGCCTTTTACCGCGAAAATGGATACCTTGTAATCCCCGATGCCCTCACCCCAGAAGAAGTCGAAACCCTGCGCGATGAAACCACAGCCCTGTGTCGCGGAGAGCGTGGCAACGTGGGTAATTTGCCCGCCATTTCGCCCGATGACACCGACGACGATGTGATCAAACGCATCTTGTGTATCCACCATGTACACAGAACCTCGCCCATCATGTACGACGCGCTATCCCATCCCGTGATGGTCGATGGCCTCACAAGCCTCATCGGTCCCAATGTCAAATGCATGCAATCCATGCTCTTCATCAAAAGCGCGGGCAAACCAGGACAAGCATGGCACCAGGATGAAATCTACATCCCCACCCGCGACCGGTCACTCACCGGTGGCTGGTTTGCCCTGGACGATGCCACCACTGAAAACGGCTGCTTGTGGGTTATTCCCGGCTCGCACAAACGCGGAATTTTATGGCCCCAACACGTACAGCACGACAAGCGTTTTGACTGCGCCCATGAAACCTTCCGATTTCCCTACACAGATGACGACGCCATCCCCGTCGAAGTCAAAACCGGTGCCCTCGTCTTCTTTCACGGCTATCTGCTCCACCGCTCGTTTCCCAACCGCGCCAAATCCGGCTTCCGCCGCGTATTCGTCAACCACTACATGAGCGCGGAATCCCTCCTCCCCTGGCACAATTTGAAACCCGGCGAACGCATGGCAACAGCAGACATGCGAGAAATCATCATGATCGCCGGCGAAGACCCTTATGCGTACAAAGGCAACAAAATAACAGGACAACCGCATGTGCGATCTGCCGGCGATGGCGGATGCGGCGACGGCAGACAAGATGTGAGATCCTAAAACTCTCACTGATACTGATCGCCCGGCGCGGGCAAGTATGTTCTCGCAATTTCTGGATCGGTCTCTGTATCCTCAATCAGTGCCAAAAGCGCCCTGTGCAAACGCCTTGCTTCTTCGGGCTGTTCGGCAATCACATTGCTCTCCTGACCGGGATCTTCCGGCATATAAAACAACTCATCCACGCGGCGCTCGGGCATATTGCGACAATCGTAGCGCTCGGTACGAATCGGTTTGGGACCTTTGTATTTCAGATCTTTATTGGGCCAATACACCAGCGTCCATGTACCATCGGTTATTGTCGCAGGTACAGTGCCCCAGCTATCATTCAAATTGCGCCCACTAATTGCAAAATCCCGATGCTTCACCGTCTTGCCCTGCAAAACATCGGCAAATGACTTCCCCTGTACGCCATCGGGCACATCCAATCCCGCCAGATAGCAAAGTGTGGGAAACACATCCGCAGGCTGCACCAGACTATCCACTTGCTTGCCCGCCATCATCTCATCCGGATGATACACCATAAACGGGATATGAATCATGGGATCGTAAAGCTGCCCCCAATCTCCCCAGGGCTTGCCCTGTAATCCGTGGTCGCCAAAATAGTGTCCGTGATCTGCCATCAACAAAAAAACTGTATTCTCCTTTAAGCCCAACACATCTACCGTATCCCACAACATACCCAACCACCGATCCGTCATCGTTACCTCAGCCGCGTATAACGCACGCACATGATTGAGTTCCTCATCCGTCATATAATTGCTGAACCCATAACACGGATAAATAAGCTCATCGCCTTCATAACCCGGATCGTACATATCCACATAATACTGCGGCGGATCCCACGGCTCGTGCGGATCCCACGAATCGATCCACAGAAAAAACCCATCCTTCACATAATTCCGCTCCAGCCAGTGTATCGCCTCGGTAAATACGCGCGGACCCAGATAATCCGATTCAAACAGACGCCCGCGCTGATTCGCCAGATAGCGCATCACCCCGGATTTTACTTTATCCTCACTCGCCGGCCATTTGATCTCCTGCAATTCATCGCTAATCCACGGCTCACCGCCCTGCCCGCGAATCCACGAAATAGACCCAAATCCGCGATCCAGAAAATTGCCCTGGGTCATAAACATCGGCGTATCAAAAACAAGCCCAGTTGTGTACCCCGCGCGGCGAAAACGCTCGGCCATCGTGGGCAAATTCTGTTCCATTTTATCCCAGGTATTAAACGGATGCCCCCACCGTCCCGTAAACAAATCGCGCCGACACGGCAGAGTTGGAAACGATCCCGAATACGCCTTTGAAAATACCAATGACTCACGCGCGATACGATCCATATTCGGCGTCCTTGCCCGGTCGCCATAAGCACCCACGTGATCTGCCCGCAACGAATCCAGCATCACACAAATAACGTTCATATATTTCTCCTCATCTTTAAAGACATCCTACTCCCCTCAACACAGCCTCCTGAACCAGCAACTCGTGTTCGTATGATCGATCCGGCGCGCGCGTACCCCGAATAGCCGGTAAAAAAGCCTCCAATTCCAGATCGTACAACCCCTGCCGAGATTGTTGTGCCACATCGACAAACTGAACACCCGCTTCATACCCATCGCGCGCCTCGTCCAAACACAGACGGATTTTCTCCGCAGGCTCCATCGGCTCCATAATCGCACTGCCCTTTGTGCCATACACCTCAAACCGCCGCGCATTGGGACGCGGCTCCAGCGCCGCAATATCGACAATAGCAATCGCCCGCTCAAATTCAAAAATACCCACCCCATTATCCGTAAATCCCTCAACCTCGCGCATATCGTTGCGCAAAAACGGCGTCACGCGCTCGGGCCTGCCCAAAAGATGGACAATCTGATCGAGCTGATGCCCACACAAATCGAAAAATATCCCACCCTGATGCACCGCAACTCTTTCTTTTTGCTCTTTTCCCACAAACGTGGACATATGTGCCCGAACCGCAAACACATCGCCCAAAAACCCCGAATGCACCCACTCTGCGATCTTGCAATACCCATCGTGATACCGAAACATGTACCCCATCTGAATCAGTAAATCTTGCGCCTGTGCCTGTGCAATGATTTCCTGCCACTGACCCCAATTCTCGCCAGCAGGTTTATCGTACCACACGTGCTTTCCCGCCCGAACAATGGCCTCTGTCTGATCCAGACTCTCGGCATTTGCACCCTCTGATGCAACAGCCACAATCGCCTCATCGCCCAGCATCTCCGCTT
>JAGWBW010000366.1 GCA_021295695.1 Candidatus Latescibacterota bacterium | reverse complement strand
CGAAGTCGCCCGGTGGGCGAATCGCGCTCAGGGATATGGGGTTGACGCAGGCTATAAAAGCCGTTCTGGTATTGTTGACCAGGTCGCCAATTTCGTCTAAGGATTCGAGCACGCCCAAAAAATTTGGATTTTGTACGACCACAGCGGCGGTATTGTCGGTTAATTCGCGCTTCAAAATGGCGATATCCAATGTGCCGGAGTCGGACCAGGGGATATCCACGAGTTCCAGATCTATCCCCCGCACATAAGTCGCCACTACCTGGCGGTAAAACGGATGCAGACTGCGCGGCAATAAGACGCGTGTATGGTTGTTCAGCCGGACAGCCATCAACACGGCTTCGGCCAGTGCAGAAGCGCCGTCGTACATGGAGGCATTGGCGACTTCCATGTTGGTCAGTTCACAAATCATGGATTGGTTCCCTGACTCACCTCGGGCTGATAGGGCGTGTAGGCCGTAAAAAATTCACCTCGTGAAATGATGGCATCGACCACGCTGGGCGAAAAATGATCGTAAGCACCTCCGCCTAAAAACGATAGGGATGTCTCGCGGTCGGTCAGCGAATGCACAAAAGCTGTCGCTTCCATTTCATTGATTCCAGGGGGCAAGTTGAGCGCGTTTAGACGCAGGGATTCGGGAACGGGTGCAAATAGATCATCAGTAGATGCAACTCCGATTGCGTTGAGCATGTGCTGAATATCGCGTTCTGTATGCGGCGTATAATTCATTGTTCCTCACATTGCAATTTGTTCCAAACGGCCCGCGCGCGCTGGCGACACACGGCGGGGGTTTTATCATTGACTATGACAAAATCTGCAACTGCGACTTTGTCTTCTTCGGACAATTGCGCGGATAGTCGCGCCACAACTTCGGCTCTGGAGATGCCCAATCGCGCCATTGTCCGCTGAATCCGCAAGGCTTCGGGGGCTGTTACTACTACGAGTACATCGACGATTTTTTTTGGATCGCCGCGCTCGACCAGCAGGGCCGCATCCACGACTACTGGGCGTGTGGGTTCTCTATCCAGAGCAGCGTGAATTTTGTCCAGCAATAACTGCCGAAGCGGTTGCCATACGATGGCGTTGAGTTTTTCGCGGTTTTTGTCAGAGACAAATGCCCGCTTGCCCAATTCCCGGCGTGCGATTTGTCCGTCGGGATCCAGGACCTTCCGTCCGAACACATCGGTCAGGTTGCGAATCACGATGGGATCGCGGAGTACTTCGTGACCTACTGCATCGGCATCAATTACGCGCGCGCCGGATTCTTCAAATACTTCGCATACGGTACTCTTGCCCGCGCCAATGCCTCCTGTTACGCCTATGATCACTGCTCGTCCTCTCGGCGATATACGCGCAATTGCAGGGTTAATTCCTCGGCTGCATCTTCGGCTTCCCACCGCCGCAAGGTCGCGCGATTCCGCAGTCTCACGCATATATAGGCGAGCAGCAAGAGCAAGGTGAGATACAGCCAGATCAAATCGGGCGAAAAGAGTAGGGTCATCAGACTGAATCGTCCCTGCACATCATCGCGCCATCGCCGTTCAAATTCGCGGGGCGTTTCGCCAGTTACGCGAAATAGTGCGACTTCAAAGGGCGCGTCTGCTTCCAGTTCGGAAAGCATGACGACCACGGCGTTGGGACCGCCCAAACGGATCAAAAACGAGACTGCCAGCAAACTTTCCGTGTAGGCCAGGTCGGCTTTTGCCGACGGGAACGATAGGACTTCATCAATTTCGGAGAGCGGGATTAAGTTTTCCGAAAAGACCGCGTAAAACACAGCCGCGCTCTGTCGCAAGCGCCACTCGTGCGACGCCCACATTGCCACGCCTTCGTGAAACCAGACGGGCACGCGCGATGGTGCGATGGCGTGCAAAAATATATGGGCAAATTCGTGTCGCGCAACCTGTAGCAAATTGTCGGCGCTGGCTTGCAGAACAATGGTGCGCGATTCGAGAAAGGCAACCCCCGCGCTCCAATGCGGCAAGCGCCCGTGTGTCAATTCTCGAAACACAGCTTCGCTCGGTGCGAGGTAAACCTCTATGGGAATTGCGGGCGTGCCGCCCAGTTTGCGCCGGATTTCATTGCGCCCAATCAGGAGCGCGTTCA
>JAGWBW010000365.1:1864-2894 GCA_021295695.1 Candidatus Latescibacterota bacterium | reverse complement strand
AACTGGCCTGAGAAGCGGCCAGTTGTACCCCGCTCCTTCGACTCCGCTGCGCTCCGCTCAGAATGACAGGGCAATAGAGCATAGCTAAGAAGGGGCAAAATGAGTTTTAAAACAGTCTCTTAATTCGTACATTGCGAAAGTCAATGGGACTGCGGTGATTTTGAACGCCGATGTATCCGGTTTTCAGGCGGTCTTTGAGGTCTGGATGTTTGCTTGTGTCACAGGATATGACTTCGCGACCATTGATGATGACATTTACCATAGATCCCTGGCAGGATACTTCAATTGAGTCCCATTCCCCCGCCGGGTGAGACGGATCTGACGGTGGGGGCGACCGCGTCGTAGATGGCGCCGTTTGATTTATTGTTGAGTGGGTCGTGCGGTACGTCGTAAATTTGTATTTCCATTCCCTGATAGGCGGGGCGTCCTTCTTCGCTTGTCCGCAGGAAGATTCCGCTGTTTCCTCCCGCGCTGTTTCGATAGTCCAGGCGCAATACAAAGTCTGTGTATGTGGCTTTGGGGCGGATCCATCCCCTGCCTTCGCCATTGCATACCATCAATCCGTTTTGGACTTCCCAACCTTCTTCCGGTCCGATAATTTTCCAGTCGTTCAGGTCTTTGCCGTTGAATAAGGGTGCGAATCCTTCCGCTTGTTCTTCTGGGGATAGGTGTGTTGCCATTGGGTTTCCTCCATAGATAGGTTACGTCCCTACGTTGCACCAGTTTCCCGCCATTCAATGAGCGCGTGAGCGACGGTTTCTGCCATTTCTTTTACGTCGGCGTTGTGCGCGTCAATGCTGTCGGGGATGGCTTGCAAAAAGGTGCGGATTGTGCCGGCTTGTTCACAGATGTGTTTGTCGCCATAGACGTTGTGTTCGGGTTGTCGCGGGTCGATGAGTACTTTCCGGTTTTTCAGGGGTTCCGTGTGGTAGTTTGCGAAGATCGCTTGTTCGAGAATCTCCGCTTTTTTTTGGAGATGGCGCGGCATGGATGCTTTGTCGTGCATGCCAATGCTTCGCGTGAAGTCTGG
>JAGWBW010000365.1:0-1710 GCA_021295695.1 Candidatus Latescibacterota bacterium | reverse complement strand
CCGTCGGGGTTTGTGATGGGCATGAGGCAGAATTGTACGTGGTCTAATAGTCGCTGTGTGCGTGCGGTTGGAATGGTCAATCCATGGGCTACGTGCAAGATGCCCCAGGATACGGGTTCGCACGATTGCATTGTGGCATCGACGAGTAGTGTCAGGTCGCGCGGTTCGGTTTCCAATACGCAGATTGGTCGTCCCTGGGCAGAGTGGCCAATTTCCCGGTATGTCCAGATGTCGTATTGTTCGGATAGTTGCCGCGCTTTTTCGCAGATGACGGATGGGTCTTCATAAGGGGCAGATGCGATGCGGATGGTCTCTCCGGGTTGCAGGAGAACGGATATGTCGATGTGTTCTGTCGGATGAAAGTCCGTGTTTTCATAAGGTACCCACGCCCATCCCGTGTTTTCTCGCCAGATCCACCAGGGGGGGTACATGTAGTTCGCGCCTTTTTTGCTGAGTAGAAACCGCAACGTTGCCCATTTTGCGCGGTTGCCGAGGTGACGCACGCGCACATGCGCCATGTATTCTTTGGGTACGCCTGCACCGTCGAATAATTCATCCAATACGTCCTGGAACCATTGTGGGATTTCTTCTATTTTGTATCCGATTTCGCTTATGCCAGATTCTATTGCTCGCATTTCTCCGGCACTGCTGCACAGAAAGTTGTCGTCGATGATGATGTCGCCGTTTTTGAGTTTCACTCAACACACCATCCCGCGTTTGGCGCGAATGCCATGGGCAGGTGGGTCGTCGCCAATCCAGCGTTCGTCAACGGGTTCCGATGCGAGTTGATATCGCGTGTCGGATGATATGCGGTATTGTTTGGAGTGGTTGTCGGAGCTCGAGTGCAGGGTGTACATTGAAAATATCAGCAGGTCGGCCATTTCGTATTCCGATACCAGCCAGCGTCCGCCCAGTTCTTTGCGGGTGGCTATCGCATTAGAGGAATAAGATCCGGTCGAGTTCCACTTTACGGCAGACCGTTCTTGATTGGTCAAGTTCCGCCCTTCGGCGCGTGCGCGTTCTACGATTGTCTGGGCATCGTCTTTGTTTTCGCAGTATAGATCGACGTCTGTTGAGCCATAGCCCGCTTTCAGGTGGTGCAATTTGTGTGAGTTTTCGAGCAGCATCAATCCGCCCATATAGGAGGGTACATCGCCATAGGGTATCCAGGCGGTGTAGAGGTTTTTTGTTCCGCGTCCCATATAGACGATGTCGCAGTGTGGGTTGGTGGCGGTGTGTAGTCCGGGCTGTTTGACTCGAAACCAGGTGTAGTCAAAATAGCGCGCAGTTCCGCCAAAAAAGAAGTCGAAAAACGACATGATCGGGCCTTCGTGGATTACTTTGTCCAGGGGGGGATTGTTGCGCGCAAGCAAGGGCATAAACGATCCTGTTGCGCGTCCGTCAATTTTCTTTTTTGAAGCTGCAATGCCGTCGATTGCCGGATAGCGTTCGTCTAATACACCTGCGCCCATGAGCCGATCCATGACTTCCTGACGAGCGGCTAATACTTCATCTTTGTTCAGGTAATTTTTGAGAAATAAATAGCCGTTGTCTGTCATTCGGCGGTGGAGTTCGTCGCAATCATCTATCGCGTCATTGGATGCGCGTAAGCCGCCAAAGTCGTCCGATGAGTGGCCCAGGGGTTCGCCCTGATATGTGAGTTTTAACGCTTTTTCCATTTCCATAGATGCCTCCAGGATATTTGTTGTG
>JAGWBW010000364.1 GCA_021295695.1 Candidatus Latescibacterota bacterium | reverse complement strand
TGTTGTCTATGTGGATCTTCGGACTTACGATTAATATCTTTTCTCTTTTGGCACTCATCATGTTGATTGGGATTGTCGTAAATGACGCAATCTTGCTACTGGATCAGACACGCATTTTCCGGGAAGAAGGGATGCCGATCAAAGAGGCGCTGCTGAAGGCAGGTCCCCTAAAATTACGGACGATCATCATGACAAATTTGACAATTGTAATCAGTATGTTCCCGCAGACACTCGGAGACCGCGGGACCGCGATTATGCGGGCAACCCTTGCAGGCGTTGAAATTGGTGCCATCATCGTGCAGACCGCCTGCACACTGACCATTATTCCCGTGCTTTACGTGATTCTCGAACGGTTTTCCGATCGCGGGAACGGCGCAGATTCGCCAGGCCCCACACAACCCGATTCGTAAAAGAAAACACACACCAAGTTCGCTCAAACCCAAGTGTGATAGGGGTGAATTTGAAGGATGCAAGTAACCAAAGATTCCAACCACAATGCAGCACTAAGACGGGCAGTTAAAGAGACAGTTCTTTTAGGCGTGATATTTCTCATCGCCCTTTTCCTCTTTTTCACGACTGTCCACTTTATCACCACTATAGAAGCAGCCTACGAACTCAAAGACCGACCGCGGGGATTAATTTTGGGCTGGTTGACAGCGATTGCAATCGGGCTGATTTTGGGCAAAACCCGACAGGCTACCGACACAATGCTACCGAAATCGCTGATGATTATTATTCGCGGATCGCTCCAAGCGATGCTGTTGCTGCTCTTTTCAGGGGTGCTTTGCTATACCGCCTACTTCCTCTACACAGTGAGGGGTTGGCACTGCAACGTCCCTGGAGTTTACTGGTCTGCTGGTTCGGTATCTTGGTGTTCATCGCTGGACTGGCGAAGATCCGGCAGCTCCTTGGGGCGGCGCGACGTGAATAATTTGAAATTCGGTTTTGTTAAGTTCAGGGGATAAATCAATCATGTCAGGGATTGACTTTTTTGGGATGTTGCTCATAATAGCGGTTGTGGTGTTCTTTGTTCTGTTTGCTGTACTCGTGTTTAATTTGAGTTTTCAAAAAGTCCGTTGGGTTATATGGAGTTACAAAGGACGCATTAACAGAAAAACGCTTTGGATTTCTTACGTGCTCATGCTTTGGTCGATCAAGGAATCCTTATATATCTTATGCCAGAATTTCCAATGGCTTTCTTTCGGGTTGCATTTGCTGGTATGGTCTGTTATCCACTTATACCGATCACCATCAAAAGACTGCATGACACAAATCGATCAGGCTGGTGCTATTTTGTGTGTATTTTGCCCATTATTGGTCAGTTTTACACATTAATTGTCTGCGGTATTTTGAGAGGCGCAAAAGGGGCGAACAGGTATGGCGAACCGCCAGTTTGAATCGGTTTTGGCACTCGCCTGCGTGCTGTTGGCATTTCCACTACAGGCAAAAAGGGCTTCGGTGGAGGCGGCAAATGACGTTAGCAGCGATGGGTAGCGGCGGCTGTTGTATCGGGTACCTCGCCGTGATGTTCCGGTTCGCAGATTCCACACCCGTGTGATCCCCGATACCTTAGCAGCGACACTGATAGGGCAAACCGCTTTCGCGGGGTGTGCAGGGTTGTCAAAAACACTCTGCTTAAATAATAAAGGATAAGAATGATGGAACTTCAAGAACACATTGATGACATACGCTCAAGGTTAGAAAGCGGACAATTTACAAATGAAACCGCCGTGAGTCTGGGCATTGTAGGTCGGCTGCTTACAGCGTTGCGGTGGCCAACGTACGATCCACAGATTGTCTCTCCTGAATATCGAATTGACAAGGGTCGGGCAGATTATGCATTGTGTCATCCAGCCGAACAACCACGCGCGCTCATTGAGGTGAAGCGAGTTGGAAACATTGATGGCGCAGAAAAGCAACTCTTTGAATACGCTTTTCACAAAGGCATCCCAATTCTGATTCTTACCGACGGGCAGAAATGGCGTTTTTTTCACCCATCGGGGTCAGGAGACTACACAGAGCGTCTCGTACATGAGTTCGATATTGTTGAGGACGACAAGGCAGAAATTGCCAGCCGTCTAAATAGGTATCTGAGTTACGCGTCTGTCCAGACAGGCGAAGCGATGACAACCATCGCCGAGGACTATCAGAAGGTTTTTCGCAACAGGGAAATTGTTAGACGTTTGCCTGAAGCGTGGGATAATTTGGTGTCGGGCACATCAGAAAATTCAGCGTTTTTAATAAAGGCTGTGAAATCTGAAACCCAACGCTTATGTGCCCATGAACCTACCAATGAACAGATCTTTAGTTTCCTTGGTGAAATAATAATAGATGATTCCCCACCGCCACCAGTCTCACGTCAGGAAAAGTATGAATCCTATTTTCAGGAAATCTTCTATGAGCTCCAGGAACAGCATAATTTTCCCAATAAACCTCCGCCGTTCAAAGAAAATAATGCCTGGTACTTCCCGTCAGGCTATGGGCATCGGATTAGCTATCATCTGCACTTTGGGAGAGGGAAGAAAGTGTATACGGGATTGAGTATTTATTTTAATTCCAATAATCGTGAAAAGGATAGTATCCTTTTTGATCTCCTCAAAGAAAGGGAATCCCAAATCAATGCGAACTTCGATGGGAACTTACGCTGGGATCGGCGAGATGGAAGGAGGGGCTGTTCAATTGGAGTTGCGCGGGATGGCGACATTGAATCCGATGCCAGTGAGTTAGAAGCCATCAAAGCATGGCATATCGAGAATCTACTGAAATTCAAAGAGGTGTTTACGCCGGAAATAAAGCGGGCACTCGAAACACTGCAATCCCGCTAAAGTGCATCTGAATAACAAAAAGGAGGAAACAAAGAATGAAACGCACATTTGAAGAAACCATATCTTTGCTTATCGGCGCGATCATCAATTGATTATCCACCCTTCCAACTTGATGATGACTATGTTGTTCCACAAGGATTTTAATTCTCTTATTATTCGTTAGGCGATCCATCGGCGATTGAACTCGATTTGAAGAATAATGGGCTCGCTTTAGGAAGCACCGTTCATGGATAAAAAAGAAAAATTACGCGCCCTTGTCGAAGGACGGGTCTTTACTGGGATA
>JAGWBW010000363.1:3420-4026 GCA_021295695.1 Candidatus Latescibacterota bacterium | reverse complement strand
TTAAAGTGAAGTCGTCGTACACAGCGCGAGGAGCGGGCAGTTTCAGGTCGAAGTACAGGTGCCGGTTCTCATCGGTGGGGTTGATCAGGGTGTACGAGGCTGCGAATTGTACCTGGTAGGTGGAGTACCACAGCAAGCCTTTGCGCCGGTGCTCCAGAGACAGGTCAACTTCAATGCGACTGGTTTTTAGGTTCAGGAAGTGTTTTTCATCTACGGTGCGTGAGACAGACTCGTCGGCGTTGGTTTCGATACGGGTGATGCGATCCAGCCAGTAGATTTGAGGTGCTCGCTGGGTCTGCGCTGTGCCCCAGAGTTGCCCCACAGCACTTTTGAGCTTGTCGTCCTGTTCCTCTGTGCGTATGTAGGTGGTGGCACTCAGAATAATCCAGCCTACTGCGATGCAGAAATAGATGATGCCAATGGCGATAATGCGTTTGACCATGGAATTTCCTCCATTGTGCAAATGTCTGTAAATTTCTTCTGTCTGTTCTATTTTTACACGCTATTCGCCATGGCGTTCTTTTGGATTTAATTTTTTTATTCTGATAACTCCTTTAAATTGCTCGCCCGATTGCGATGCCGATCCAGCATCCCGCGATGCAGAGG
>JAGWBW010000363.1:547-3170 GCA_021295695.1 Candidatus Latescibacterota bacterium | reverse complement strand
CCTCCTCCGGCTATGAATAGTAGCTGCGCCACGTTACTCGTCGTTGCTGCGTAGCAAAGATATGCCCATTGCGCCTAAAAGCAGGGGCAGGCTGGCGTCAATGAGTATCCACACGAGTGATTGGGTGTCGGCTCCTATTGCGGTAAACTCAGGGCCATAATAGTAGTTAAAATAGTTCCAAAAGAACAGGATGCCGATGAATAATAAGCCGTAGAACTGTGTGTTGACGGCGAGGTATTCACGGGTGATGGTGTCGCCGCTATCAATGCCTTTCTTGCGGATGTATCCGAATATTAGACCCAGAATGATTGATAGCACCATCAACGGATTCAGGATGCCCCAAAACGAGCTGTATAACTGCTCGTCGGTGGAGACATGATAGAGCGGTTCTATGACGGTGTGGATGGCAACCGCCACCCCCACAATAGTGAGAATTGCGCCGACTATTTGCTTGAGCATGGTAAACCCCTTCCCGGTTTAAGGATGGTTATTTGTCAGATCTGGCTTGCCCCATAGAAGGAAAAAAAGTCCAGAGGCCAACGCTTTCTTTTTTTCATGATGCCAAAGTTTTGCTCGGTTGGCAACGCAAAGTTTGCGCCTTTATATTGTACAGGGGGTCGCCCCTACGGATGTATCTTCACACTTAAGGAATCGCCAGTGCGGGAAGCGGCTGGGGTGGTCGCTGTGCAGCGATGGCGGCGGCCTGTTCGTCGGGGTTGAGGGGGGCGAATCGCTCGGCGGCGTTGAGGACTTTGGGCAGCAAGCTGATTTCGCCGCAGGTGGGGGCGGTGTGTATCGGTTGGGACAGTACCCACCACAGGGAACGGTCAATGGCTTCTTGTTCTCGGTGCGGGTCGTACCAGGTGCGGTAGTCTTTTGAATTTTCGCCCCAGCCGCCGCGCGCGATCTGCCGATGTCGCGCGCATTTGCCTCGGCGATTAGTGCTTCGGCGTCCCGGCGATAATTCGCGTCCCGCATGCTTGCCGGATTCAGCGGGAACATTACGGTGTCGAAGTCGAAGCGTCTGAGGCTTTCCAGGATGGTAATCGGCACCTGAGGCCCGTGTCCGGTGATGCCCAGCCATTGGGTCAAACCTTGTTCGCGCATTTCTATCAGGGTTTCAAGTGCGCCGCCCGATGCGGTGGCTTTGTCCAGTTCGGAGATATTGCCGACTGAGTGGAGTTGAAATAGGTCGAAGTTTTCGACGTTTAGCCGTTTCATCATTTGTTCCACGTCCCGCCACGCTTCGTCGCGCGTGCGACGGGTTGTTTTTGAGCCGAGAAACATTTTGTCCCGTATGTCGGGCATCCACGGGGCTACGCGCTCCATCGCGTGTCCATAACTCGGCGCTATGTCGATGTGGTTTACGCCGTGGTCAAGGATGAGTTGTATGGCGCAGTCTGCCTCGTCTTGATCTACATATCCCACCGAGAATGCGCCAAAGGTCGCTACTGTGCTCTGGTGCCCGGTACGTCCCAGGGTTCGTTTTTCCATTTGTGTTCTCCAATCCTTTCTTTTTTAACGGTTAATTTCCTTCAAGCTCTGCCGCGAGTTGCGCCAACCACGCATCCACATCTGTGGGAATATTCAGCGGTCGTCTTACCATATTCATTTGGGGATATCCGCCTACCTCCTGCTGGCTATTGATCATCCGACCTTCGCGCGCGAGAAACTCGCGTATAATACGCTGATCTGTTGCATCGCGGTCTTTCGGACGCGCACCCGCGCTTTGTACCACATGTTCCACTACTGACGATGCGGGCAATGGGGTGATGTTGCCCCAGATTGGCTTCTCTTCCAAAATACGGATATTGCCCGAGGTCAAAGGCACATTAGCTCCTGTTCTATCCAGTGCGATATTATCTTCGAGATACGCATCGCCCTTTGAGGATACCAGTGCCAGTCCTGACCGCGTATTGTTACCGTGAATCATTACGTTGCCCACCACACTCACACGCGCATTTTGTGGCGTAATATTGGTATCGCTAAATTCGGCATCTGAAAAACTCAATTGAATCGCCCGAGACCCCGGATTGTAGATCAAATTGTTCACGATCACCCCGGTTGTAAATGCTTTGAAATACGGATTGCGGTTTGCATTGTGGGCATACAAATTGCCGATGATGGCGATTTCTCGACAGAAATCGTGAATTAGCGATCCCATGGAGTGGGGACCTTTGCTGTGTGATGCATCATTCAGGCATTCGGCGATAATGCAATTGACAAATGCGATGCGCCGAGAAGTCGCATCCGGTCCCTCGGTATTTGGGCCAGATGCGCTCAAATTTTCATCTACTGCCCATGAAATCGAACAGTGATCGATCAATATATTGTACGCATCAGCACCTGCTGTGGAGATGCCATCTGGCTCCCACCCACTTCTTTTTGCTTCGCCTGCATCGCCTGGGCGTACCCGAATATGTTGTAAAATTACATCGTGTGTCTGAATGAAAATGGCACCGCGAATGATTGTAATGCCGGGGCTCGGCGCGGTTTGTCCCGCCACAGTTACATACGGCTCGCGAATGTTTAACCGCGTCTTGTTCAGATCAATTACCCCGCCCACTTCAAATACTACAATACGCGGTCCCGATGCAGATAGTGCCGCATCCAGCGATCCCTG
>JAGWBW010000363.1:0-503 GCA_021295695.1 Candidatus Latescibacterota bacterium | reverse complement strand
TGATTTTCCGTAATATCAAAGCGATGTCCATCCAGACCGCTATCTGTGGGATTATCTCCATTTTCTTGACTTGCGGGATTATCTCCACCACACGCGATAAGCGCGACAAATGCATATAGCGCGATTTTTTGAATTAAATTCATAAAGCGATTCCCCTCACGGGTAATCTTTATTGTCTCAACGCCAGCGTTCTTCAAAAACCGAGATCGCGGTTTGCGCCGCCAGCATAGATGTTTGCACGCGCTCCTGATACCCGCCCTGCATGGTCATTCCGGTCTCAATTGTAAATGATGGACCGTACTGGTGTGCTCCGTAATCGGCCAGATTCAGGCCCTCTCCCCGCTCCTGGGCAATCAACCAGAACTCGCCGCGTTCTCCTGTCTCAAAAAACGATCCGGGCAAATAATTTTCCGGTGCCAGTTTGGCTCCAGAATCAGCAACCGCCCGAATTATCGCATCTGCCATCCGTTTTTCCCATATTTCATCATTTTCATTGCGCTGGT
>JAGWBW010000362.1:2170-3889 GCA_021295695.1 Candidatus Latescibacterota bacterium | reverse complement strand
GCCATTAATGCGACAAATGTTGACCGCATTGCCAGCTTAGTGGCCGCAGGTTATAGATAGGATTTTTGTTGAAGCCTTATGACGCCATTCGCACCCGTCTTGCGCGCTCTCCCGAAGCTGGCGCTGCAGCGGGTTTTTCCGTTATATTTTTGGTTTTTGCACTCGCCACGCCAGATACATTTCTCTCCCATAGCGCGATTTCATCCATTCTCAACAGTCAGGCGGTTCCGGGCATCCTCGCTATCGGTATTACGCTTCTGATGATTTCTGGAGAATTTGACCTTTCAGTTGGTTCTATTCTGGGGGCGTCTTCTCTCGCTTTTCTCTATGCAACCGTAAATGGTGTACCTATTTTACTTGCAGCAGCAATTGGATTGATCATCGGCTGTCTGCTCGGTCTGATCAACGGCTTGCTTCTCATATCGACGGGTATTCCATCTTTTATTATTACGCTGGGAACGATGCTCGCGTATCGCGCCATTCCTCTTACGGCTATTTCTGGTGGGCGCATTATTCGATATGCGGACTATTCGCGCGAGTCTCCAATTCTCGAAGTGCCCGGTCTTGTGGTTTTTATTTTGACGCTCGCACTTCTTTTTCTTGTTCTGTGGATAGCGCGAGATATCTGGCGGGCGAGAAATCGATCCATAAAGATCAAAATCCTGGTTGCTGCCGCGCTCCTTTTTGTTGCTTATCTCGTAATTGAAGCACTTGTACCCCATCCTTTGATGCCTGTTAAAATTGATTTTTTTTCTGCGCTCAACGGACGCATTGGAACAGGTAATTATCGCACCAGCATTCTCTGGTGGATCGGGCTAACTGTGGCTTTTGCTATCGTCTTGAGCCAAACGCGTTTTGGGAACGCTGTTTTTGCCACCGGAGGCAATGCGCAGGCGGCGCGTTTGCAGGGTATTCGTATTGACCGCGTGCGCGTAACCAATTTTGTCATTTCGGGATTTCTCGCCGCACTTGCAGGTATTATTCAGGTTGCACGTCTCAAAAGCGTGGATCCGTTGCGCGGCACGGGGTTGGAGCTTGAGGTCATCGCCGCGGTCGTCATTGGCGGGACGCTACTCACAGGGGGGTATGGCAGTCTGATTGGTTCGGCTATTGGCACTGCGCTGACCGGTATGTTGCGCACGGGGCTTGTTCTCATGCAGATTCCTTCCAATGCTTTTCGGGGTGCTATTGGCGCTATTATGATCGCGGCTGTTGTGATTAACAATTTTGTGCGAAAAGAACGCTGAGGCTATATTTGGTTTTACTTGAGCTAAAAAATATCGGTCGTCGCTTTGGGCATATTGTTGCGTTGAAAGGCATTGATTTCGCGCTTGAAGATGGTGAAGTTCTCGCGCTTTTAGGCGATAATGGGGCGGGCAAATCTACGCTGATTAAGGTGATTACGGGTGTTTATCCGCCGAGCGAAGGCGATATGTATTTTGGGGATGAGGTCATTCGATTCGACTCGCCACAGGATGCCCGGGATTTGGGGATTGAGACCGTTTATCAGGACCTCGCGCTTGTGCCGAGTATGAGTATTTCGCGCAATTTTTATCTGGGGAGAGAACTCGTCAAGCAGGTTGGTCCGTTCACGTTTTGCGACCGGGTAGCGATGGATGTGGGTGCGGCTGCGGCGCTGGGTGAGATAGGTATTCACATTCGCAACGCGAGTGAATCCGTTGCCCGTCTTTCCGGTGGCGAGCGACAATCGATTGCCAT
>JAGWBW010000362.1:511-2050 GCA_021295695.1 Candidatus Latescibacterota bacterium | reverse complement strand
ATGTGTTTGAAGTTGCCGACCGGGCAACTATTCTCAGCCACGGTGAAAAGGTCGGCGATTTTTCGATTTGTGATGTCACACAGGACGATATCGCAGCTATGGTGATGGGCCAGGGTATCCCCGAACATCTTTAGACGAATAGACGAATAGACGAATCCCGCCCCGCCACCCAACTGCTTTTTCGTTGATTCGCATTTATTTTATGTCCAAACCACTCGAAACGACAATAGAATCCACCGGGCGCAAAGTCGATCTTTCGCTTACCCGCAGTCGCTCTGGGAGGCCAGATCGAGAGTGTTGTACTGATGGTTCAACTCATTTTTATCGGGATGCTCGGTACGGCCGCCCTTTCTGCGGTAGGTATTGCCCAGGTGTTTACGCGCGTGCTCTTTACCGCGATGATGTCCATTTCGAGGGGCGCGCTCACGATGGTCGCACAGGCGATTGGCGCAGATTCTATGCGCGAAGCCAGTGCAGCGGCGAAGCAGGCGTTTTCTCTGCTTTTTTTGTTTAGTATCGCTTTTGGCCTGGGCAGTTTGGCTCTTTCGCCTTTTTTGATTCCGATGATGACCTCTGATCCCGAGGTAGCGGTGCTGGGTACGCCGTATTTACAGGTTTTCTTTTTGGGCGTTCCTTTTATGACGCTAAATCGCGCTATTGCGAGTTGCTTTCAGGGGGCTGGGGATACGCGCACGCCTTTTTATTTAAGCGTTATCAGTAGTAGCATTCAAATTGTAGTGTGTTATCTTCTTATCTTCGGTTACTGGGGTTTGCCGGAATTGGGCGTTGTGGGGGCTGCTGTTGCCGGTCTTTTGGGGCGCGGTACGGCAACGTTGATAGGACTTGGGTGTCTTTATAGCGGGCGTTTTGCGCTCACACTTTTGCCCGATACGTCCTACCGGTTTGATTGGGGCGTTGCGCGCCGCATTCTCAAAATTGGCGTGCCTTCCGGGCTTCAGGGGATTTTGCGCAATGGATCAGGTGTGGTTTATCTCAAACTCATTGCCATGTCCACATTATCTACAACTGCTGTTGCGGCGTATGCGATTGGGAATCAAGTGGAACACATTTTGCGGCGAACCGGGCTGTCTTATGGCACGGTTGCAACGGCTATGGTGGGGCAGCATTTGGGGGCGAAAGAGCCCGAAGGTGCAGAGCGCCACGGTTGGACTATGCCCTGTCGCTGCCCGCCGTGGTGTTTGCCGGTCTTTTCATGTCGGTATTTACGGATGCACAAGAGGTGATCAGTACCGGTGTTATTTATCTTTACGCGATGGTTATTGCCGAACCCTTTTTGTGTGCCGCCAATACGAGTAGCGGGAGTCTCAGAGGTGCTGGCGATACGATGCCTCCGATGTATTATACCCTGATTGCCCAATGGCTGGTTCGCCTGCCCGTGGCCTATGTTCTGGGGTTTATGCTTGGGTTTGATATTTACGGGATATGGGCCGCGCTCATTGTTTACAGTATTGTACAGGGCGCGCTTACCGTTCGCAAATTTGCCCAGGGCCATTGGAAAATGCACCAGATTTAATTTTT
>JAGWBW010000362.1:0-333 GCA_021295695.1 Candidatus Latescibacterota bacterium | reverse complement strand
TTTACAGTATTGTACAGGGCGCGCTTACCGTTCGCAAATTTGCCCAGGGCCATTGGAAAATGCACCAGATTTAATTTTTTACAAATTGTATATAGACAATTGGGCGGTTTGATGATACAATTATACATTTCGCGATAAATTTTCTTGTCACCATTAGGATGATGATTGATGCTCAAACTATGCTATCGACACGCCTTCATTTTGTGTGGCCTGATATTGATGTCATGGACGACACTGGGTGCTGAGACAACGGTACTGGGAAATGCCCGGGCCAGTGTCGCGTTAACGCGTTTTGTGCAAGCTGTTGTCGATTCCAATTACCGCGTGCAGGCA
>JAGWBW010000361.1 GCA_021295695.1 Candidatus Latescibacterota bacterium | reverse complement strand
CCCCCGATTATCATTACGCGTTTCACATTACCCCCAGGCGAGACGACTGCCCAGCCAATAGCGCAGTGCAATGCCCAGTTTGTGCAAATTGTTGAGGCGAACAGACGTGCCAAAAACATCGTAGTTGGCGCGCTGGATCTTCACGAGCAACTGGGCATAAATTTTGCCCATAATCTGTGCCGAAAACATGGCAGTTCGGTCCTCGGCGGGAAGCAATTCTTCTGCTGTTTGATAATAGTCCCATGCGCGTTGCGCTTGAAACCGCATCAAGTCGATAAACGCGGCGTTATAATCTCCCCGAGCAAGTGCCTTTTCCGTATAGCCAAATCGCGCCATCTCTTCCTGCGGGAGATAAATGCGGTTCTGTTGCCAATCCGTATGCACGTCTCGCAAGATATTCGTCAGTTGAAGCGCGAGACCCAAATTGACAGCGTATTCACGGGTCTGCGGATTGCGATACCCAAAAATCTCAATACAAATTAAACCCACAATCGATGCGACCCGATAGCAGTATTCGCGCAACTCGTCAAACGTGTCATACCGATTTTTTGTCAAATCCATCTCAACTCCCTCAATAAGCGCGAGAAAATGCGCTTTGGGAATAGGAAAATCTCGCAGAACAGCTTGCAGATTCTGCGCTATGGGATGGGTGGCACTGCCCTTATAACAGGCGTGGAGTTGCTCGCGCCATGCATCGAGGTGACACCGGGCTTCCTCTGGCGAAGCCGCATCATCCACAATATCATCCGTATGCCGGCTAAACGCATAAGCCGAAAAAATGGCCTCCCGCTTTTTGCGCGGCAAAAAAACAAAGGCGAAAAAAAAATTAGTTCGGGCACCTCGCACAATTTTGGCAACGTGTCTTTTCAGGTTCATGATCGAAAGCCTCGAAAAAAAAGCGTCTTGAACAACAGGGTGGGCAGATCGCGTTTTGTAACCGTAGGCCGTCGGCGAAAAACATCGCAATCGTTATCGCGAATCTTTTTCAGAATATGCATACCCCCCAAACAGGTCAATCGCAGTTCAAAACGCAACCGCCCCCTCACCATATCCACCAGCGGATAACCCTCCAAAAAGAGATCTCGTGTGCGGTTGATGAGATAATCCAGAAGCTCGCAAAATTGCGGCGTGACGCGCTGCTCACCCAGATCTGAAATCCCGACGCCAAACCGTTTGAGATCCTCCTGCGGGAGATAAATGCGACCACGCGAAAAATCAATCGCAATATCCTGCCAGAAATTGGCGAGTTGCAACGCGCTACATATCGCGTCAGAATGCCGCGCATAACGCTCGCCGCGATACCCAAACAAATGGAGAATAAGCCGCCCCACGGGATTGGCAGAAAACGTGCAATACGCCAGCAAATCCCGATATGTCTGATGGCGATTGGTCGTCACATCCATGCGAAAAGCCGTGAGCAAATCCCTGAGCAATTGCACAGGCAAATCGTGCACGCGAATCGTTTCTGCAAGCGCCGTAAATATCGGACCAACCGGATCTGAAAGACACGCATCGAGACGCGCTTCCCACTCTGCCAGATGATCGAGCCGCTCCTGCACCGTCAAACCTGGCTCATCGGCAAAATCATCCGCCGTACGCGCAAACGCATAGATACTATACACATGGGGCACCGAGCCAACCGGAAAATTCTCATAATGCGCGCGGGTAAGTGCCTCGCAATGGGCATAAGCCTCTGCAATCGCAATCCCGCGGGTATTGTATGCAGCCTGTGACATAAGATGAAGATACGACAGGGGGGTGGGAAAATCAATATCGGGATCAGGATGGACAGGATACACCGCAACACCAAAAAAAAGAACGCCCAGCATCGTTGTGCCGGGGCGTTTTTGTGTGTCGGGGAACCAATTCCCGAATGGTTTCTGTTTATTGACTCAATTTTATGGATGACTGGCGTTATACTGCGATGCATTGAGAAACTGTCACATGCCCCATACATCAATCTCTACCCCGCTGATAGATGTCCGGCGAAAGTGGAATATCTTATCCTCCCAACGCTCGCCTTCACGGCGGTCAAAAATCACCAGATGACCTGCCTCTGCAGCGCAGCGATCCATGTACTCCGCTGTCTGTTCCAAGCCCTCAGCAATGGTCTGCTCCAGACTCTTGTGGAGCAATTTGCACTCAATCACGATTTTGCGCGTCTGCGGTGCGTCCACGTCCCAAACCATACTCCCGTTCAATGCGCCCGCCACTGTTCACAATGCGCTGCAAAAACGCCTGCAACAGCAACTGCGGACCCGCCTCCTGATATTGGAACCGCGTCACCCAATGCTCTGAGTGCTCGCGGAAAAAGGTCTGAAACTCGGCCATCAGCTCAACCACATTCAGGCTGCCATCAGCATTAACATACCATGCGGTTTCCTGCTCAAACTCCCCTTGTACCACCCACGTCAGTTCGCGGGGAACGACCTCGGCGTAGATCGGATTGGCAATGCGGTAAGGCAAATCCTGAGCCACCAGGCCGAGATCTCGTATATACTCCAAATCGCGGTCAATAAAGCGGCGCTCCTCGGCTCCGCTCAAAAGTGGTTCGACAACGCGCCGCACGCGCTCTTCTTTGAGCTTGTCGGCCAACTGATCCAGATGTGTTTCCCGGCGCAGGATGAGTTGCTCCTGCGCTTCGAGAATGTCGGCTGCGGTGATCGGACGAAGTCGGTCTGTTGTGTCTCCGTCATGGAAACAGGTCTCATCTGCCAGCGCGTTCACCAGATAGGGCTGCCCTTGCGTCTGCGTCCAGACCGTCTCCAGTGCGTCGGCGGTGAACGCCTGTCCCGTCTCCTCGGTGTGCTGTTCAAGCAATTCCCGTACTTCATCCGACGAAAAATCGCCCAGGCGCAGGGATCGCGCTTTGATATTGAACGCACTACCGCCAGCGATGAGTGCGTTCTCTGCGGTGGAATGGATACGATAGTCGCGCACATCGCGCACGCCACACAGCACCACACTCTGAGGAAAACCCGCTGGACGGCGGACATAGCCAGCCCGCAACTGCCGCAGCACAGACAACAGAGAATCGCCAATCAGAGCATCGATTTCGTCAATGAGCAGCACCAGGGGTTTTGAGTTCGCCTCAGTCCAGCGCGTCAACGCCTCGCGCAGGGCACCGTGGGGGCCGTATTTTGCCAGAATGTCGGGCCAAATATCGTCCAGAAATTCGTCGCCCAGTGTCGAACGCGCCCAGGAGGCCAACTCGCCCAGAATGGTGCGCATCACCTGTTCCACATCTTCGCGTGCGGCCTGCCCACCTTCGATATTGACGTACACACAACGGTAGGCGTCTTCGGCATTGAGCAGATCGCGCAGTGCCAACAATGCCGAAGTCTTGCCCGTCTGACGGGGCGCGTGTAAGTCGGCGCACATCGGCGAGGTTCAGCCGTTCCAGAGGTGGGATGCAGTAATGGTCTGCTGCCACCACCGGACCGCTTGTATTGAAGAAGCGCATGGATCAATTGTCCTCTCTATACGTCATGTGTGACTTTAAGATATCGGTCAGCTAAATACAATGATGAAAAGGGGCTGGGGACTGGTCAGGCCGACTGCTAAACGCGGTCAATGCGCTTCGAATTGCAATGTTGAGAGGTATCAACGTGCAAATCGACGAAAGACTCAATCGTATTGATACCCGCATCACCAGTATGATCAAAATAGAAAAAAATACCATTCGCGCCATCAATGAAGGGCAAAAGTAGCCTATTTCTATGGATCTGTCAACATGCCTCGCAGATGAGGCATCGCCCGTTATAGCAGGATCAGGAAACAGGGTGATACCATGTGCTTCATCAACAGAGCAGAAGCAATCCCGATCTCAAAAAATTCTTTTGCTTTCAATGCCTGGAGTTACCCCGCTTTGGATGCTGTTGCCGAATTCGAATTCTGTCCATACAGAGCTTGTATTCAGGCCACAAATAGCCGTTTTTACAACTGGACTTGACCCGTTTCGGTGGGTACCTTATCAGTAGTAAGAAAGGAGACCCACTATGCCACCAACACGTCCACCTTATCCAGCCGAGTTGAAACGTCAGATCGTCGAGCTTGTGCGCGCTGGCCGCAGTCCTTCTGAGCTGGCCAAAGAGTTTGAGCCAACCGCTCAGACCATCCAGAACTGGGTACGCCAGGCTGATCGAGATCAGGGACTTCGAGCAGACAGTCTTAAGAGTGATGAACGCGAAGAGTTGCGTCGTCTTCGACGTGAGAATAAGCAGTTGCGCATTGAGCGCGCTAATTCGCAGCGGAGACCGACGCGATCCCAAGAAAATCTTCGCGTTCGTGAAAGCGCATTAGGCACTTTGGCCTATCGCCACGCAATGCCGAGTACTGGGTGTTTCCCTCAGTGGGTATTATGCCTGGCGAGCACGTTCACCATCTAAACGAGCAAAGGTTGATGCACACCTGAAGAAGCAGATCAAAGCCTTTCACACCCGATCAGATAGCACTTATGGTGCCCCTCGCATCTGGAAAGATCTGATGGATGTGGGCGTTCGAGTAAGTAAGAAGCGCGTAGCACGTCTGATGCGTGAGATGGGCATTTGTGGCGTTTCTCGCCGAAAGAGCACGCAAACGACTGTTAAGGCGCAAAAGGATAGAAAGGCTCCTGATCTGGTAAAGCG
>JAGWBW010000360.1:2204-4185 GCA_021295695.1 Candidatus Latescibacterota bacterium | reverse complement strand
TTATCAATATGGCCGATGGGCGCAATCAGGGTCTTGGGATGATGCACTGGGGCGATGGTCCCGATCACGGGTACACGCAGCAGGGACGCGGCAAGGGGGAATTGGTGTGGACCAATAATGAATACGATTTTCCACATGCGATGTTTTTGCTCTATGCGAAGACGGGCGAGCGCCGGTTCAGGGATGTTGCGTGTGTGGCTGCACAACACTGGATTGATGTGGATTTTTGCCATTATAGCGATGATCCAACGGCGGGACATGTGACGGGCGGTGTAACGCCTTCGCACGAGTGGACCGAGGGGTTGCTGGATTATTATCACCTGACTGGCAAACGGGAGGCTCGCGAAAAGGCCATTTCCATTGCGGATAATATGATCCGCCATCTCGAATCGCCCAAATTTTCTCGCGCCGGGGGGCAGCAAGCCCGCGAGACTGGCTGGGCGATGCGCGGTCTGATTGCTGTGTACATCGAGACAAGAGAAGAAAAATATCTCGATGCGTGTCGCAGAATTGCCGAGCAATTTATCGAGTGGAAAGAAAAATGGGGTGCTCTGCTCGCGCCTTATACCGCGCATACTCTGGTGCGTGTCCCTTTTATGATTTCTATAGCGATTAATGCGCTACATCGGTATTATACCGCGACGGGAGACGGTCGGATTCCATCACTTATTGTGGAGGAGATGGGCGATTTGCTCGATCACTGTGTGATGCCCGATGGACGTTTTTTTTATAAGGAATTGCCGAGTCTCCAGCGGCGGGCGGGTGGTCCTCGAGAAATGGAAGCACTGTGTCATGCTTACGAGCACTCGGGCGATAAACGCTTTTTGGAGCAAGCCGAGCGCATGATGAAATCCACCCGGCCCAGTGGCAGCCGAAGTGGCAAGCGCATTGTCAGAGATCTCGTTGGAGATACTGTGCTCTTCGATGGCTCAGGTCCCAAATCATTTGCTTCTTTTTATGTACCGTTTATGTCTTCGTACAAGATTTTGTCGGATGAGAATTGCCTGACTTGATTTGAGGCTGACAAATGGTTACTTTTGATCCCAACTTCATACAGGTAATAAACCATGTCTAAAAATTCTATGGCTTTTGATGAGATAGACGAGACGGGTATCCAGCAAGTGAATGACTCCATGAAGATGCTTATGGGGGAGTTGGCTAATTTTCAGGATATTGCCCGCTACGTCAAACCATTGCCGGGGGAAATACCCGCGCTCGATGGTATTGATATTTACGGCGAGACCATTCCGCTCAATGGCATTGTGGGTGGTGATCATATTGTCTATGTCGATTTTAAGAAGCGCTACGATCTCGATGCTCGCATAAAAAAAGCCCGCGACCGCGGGCAGGATGATGTTGTCAAGAAGCTGGAGGAATGTCGTTTCAAGGCCGGTGTGGCAGTGGCAGATGTTTCAGGGCACCAGATTACGGACGCGCTTCTCGCCGCGATGCTCCATCAGGCTTTTTTGATGGGTGCGATTTACGAAATGGATTATTACGGCAATATCACGGCCAAGTTGTTTGAAAATCTCAATACGCGGTTTTACAATTCGTCGAGTCTCAGCAAATTTATTACGATGATTTACGGTGAGATATCTCAGGAGGGACATTTCCAGTTCTTATCGGCAGGACATCCCATGCCGCTGGTGTATTCTCGCAGGTACAAAGGTATTGTCGAAGTGCCCGAAGATAGGATGATCGCCTCCCCACCTATTGGTACACTTCCTTCGCAACGCGATATTGATCGCAATATCAATGAGAGTGTGCTCGGTTTTAAGGAAGAATATGAACTTAACGAATGGGATTTAATGGGCACAGGCGATATTTTTATTCTTTATACCGATGGTCTGGTTGAACACCATCGCAATGGTGAGTTTTACGCGCCGCATTATCTCGAACAAAAACTCCGCGAGATTGAAGACTTGACTTCCAAAGAAATTTTCTACGCGATTAAAGAAGACCTCATGGCTTTCAATGCACC
>JAGWBW010000360.1:1587-1919 GCA_021295695.1 Candidatus Latescibacterota bacterium | reverse complement strand
CGAATGACCATGCTCACGTTGTCAAATGCCCCGGTCAAGACGAGCATCGCAAATGACAACCAGAAGTTTTCCGATATTCCAAATACTATGGTTGCGATGCCAAATCCGGCTACGGTGAGGAGCAGATTTCTGCCGGCTTTTTTCATTGGCGGCAAGTGTGCCAGTGTGAGTGCCATTATCAGGGCACCCACCGCGGGTGCTGAGCGCAATATTCCAAATCCCTCGGATCCCACATTTAAGATGTCCTGCGCGTAAATTGGCAATAGATACACGGCACCGCCCAATAGCACGGCAAACATGTCCAGTGCCATGAGCGACAATAGCAATTGGTT
>JAGWBW010000360.1:612-1409 GCA_021295695.1 Candidatus Latescibacterota bacterium | reverse complement strand
TGCATCAAGCTCATGCTCCATGCCACGGCATTGGGGAATATTCCGCGCGGTACCAGTTGGGGTACAATTGCCCGCCGTGCTGGCGCGCCGAGTACGGTTATTGCGGCATCGACGACGAGCAATGCGTACATCAGGGCAATTGGCCCTTGTTTCCAGGATACTGCGGCAAGGCCCAGAGAGGTTATGGTTGTGCCCGTTAAGCTCAACATCATGACTGTGCGTCGGTTAAAGCGGTCGGCGAGATAGCCCGCCGGGAGTGCGAGGATCATTGTTGGCAATGCGATTGCCAGGCCCACCAGGCCGAGCGCGAGTGTCCTATGGCTGCACTCTGAATTTGCGTGCCGACCAGTGCGGCAAACCAGCCCAGTGCGTATAACCGAAATTCCCTGATGCGAAATGCTTCATAGGGATTGTGTTTTGTCAATATGATTCCTGTTCGTAAGAATTTCGTCAGATTCAGACATGATAGCTAACTTACGCCTGATGTCAACACATCGCTTTCTGTGTTTGTCTCTTGACACTTCGGCAAATTCTGACTATCCATATGTTCAGTGTATTTGCTTGTGAAATCGCGTTAAATATTCTCGGGGAGAAATCCATGCGACGTACTTTTCAATTTGACCAGAATACCCCGCCTCTTTGTCGCCTGGGGCTGGCCACGAGGGGCAATACTCACTTGTCTCCCGCCGATGTCTATTATGCGGTTGAGCGCGGTGTCAATTATCTCAACTGGTGTGGTCGTCCCGATGGTTTGAGTAGTGCTGTTGTGGGGATGGGGTCGGAACGGGAGGAGATTG
>JAGWBW010000360.1:0-337 GCA_021295695.1 Candidatus Latescibacterota bacterium | reverse complement strand
ATGCTGCGCTATAATGCTGCCCATCGGGGTGCGGAAGAAGATGTGTTCCCGTTGACCGATCCGCGCAATATTCCGGTGGTTGTTTATACCTGCCTGCGCTGGGGTGCCCTGATGAAGCCTACCCCGGATGATCCGCCCAATTTTATACCGCCACCCGCAAGGGAGTGGTACCGCTTTGCACTGGCTAATTCTTCTGTCGCCATTGCCATTGCAGCGCCTAACGACCGTGCGGAACTTGAGCACGATTTTTCTTTATTGGACGACTGGCGAGCGCCTACGCCTGAAGAAAATGAGATGCTTATGGCACACGGAGACCGCGTGTATCAACACGCTGGTC
>JAGWBW010000359.1:694-2894 GCA_021295695.1 Candidatus Latescibacterota bacterium | reverse complement strand
CCTTCGAGGATGTCAACAACAAGCGGTGTTGTGGATTCGAAAGGCAATCGCTGCACTGCTTCAAATAAGCACCAATCTGCAGTGATTGGGTTGGCTCCCGAAGCGATGCGCGTTCTGTTGTTGATCGTGATTTCCGCGGTCGTGCCGTTGGCTTTTCCCGTTTCTTCCAATGTTCGCGGCTCACTTTGATTGGGGGCTGTGAATTGATTGGATAGCCGCCAGGAAACAGGGCTTGCAGATAGGTCTTTCCGACAGATGATTTCTGCGGTGTACTTGTGTAGTCTGTGTTCGTCGTTGACGATTTCACGATCAACTTGCAGGCGGAAGGTGTCGTCTGTATCGGGGGATTTCGAGAGGCGTAGAAGACCGATGTCTTCATTGCCCTCTTCCCGATAACCATGACAGGTCATGATGCGATAGGTATTGGTCCACTGACCATTTGGGTCAAAGTCTGCGGGTCAAATTCATGTCGCCCAGAAGATCGGGTACTAAGGGATATCCGACAATGGTGCGTTTTTTTGCCATGGGACATACTCCTCATTTTTTAGAAGCGCGACCATCAAAATAGGATGTTAGGGGATAAATCTGGGCGTTAATTTCTTTTGCTTTATCTACAAGATCCACAAAAGGCTCATACCGAATGCTTAAAAAACCCTTATTGGATCCGTTGGGCAAATCTTTTGTATCGCGATAAGTATGCCAGAACCAGCCGATACAGAATTTGGATTCCAGCAGCCCCAGGGTGAAGTTTTGATAAAATCGTCCGCGATCAGCTTGAGACTTGACCACGCCACCTGCCCCATCTGTATTTTTATATCCAGAATCCTCTCCCTTTACATACCACTCACTAATGACAAATGGTTTATTCCCAGACCAGGTGTTCCAATTTTTCAATTCCGATGTTCTGGGTGTCCAACGATGATAATAATTAATCGAAATGACATCGGCATATTCGCCTAAAGCTTCAAATACCGGCTTGAGACGAATGGCTTGCCCATGCAAACGCGATCCCAAAAAGAGATGATTGGGGTCGCGGTCCTTGAGCACTTTAGATACAATGCCAAAATATAACCTGGCAATATACCCCAGAAATTTTTCCTGCTCATCAGAAGTCACACTTGATTTGAGCGTATCGATATTAACATTTTGCGACTGAAGGGTTCTCTCTTTTTTTATCCATTCAAATGCCTTTTTAAAGTTGATATCCGATTGCTCCAGGCTGAGATACCGGGTCAGGGCATCCTCTCGCCAGGGAAGTTCATTATCTACAAAATATCCCAATAGTGTCGGGTCCTGAATCATCTCATCTGTGATCTTTTCTTTAACTCGATCCCTGCAAAATGCTTCAAACTCAGGATCAAAAATTGGGATACAATGATTTGGGAACTGCATGTTGTTTGCATTTGATTTTGCTCCATATCGCCTGCCAAAAGGATACATCATATAAATGACCGTTGCCCATGCCTGCGGTCTGTTGTGTTGTGTTTTTAAAAGTAAAGGGTCACTCCAGGTGCCAACCACATTGAATCTGTTTGTTCTCAAAAAATCAACGGTCTCGTAAGCCCAGGCCTCGGGTTTTCCCCATCGGCGTTCAAAAACAGGTGGCGCTGTCACGCTCCTGTCTTTTGCTGCGCCCCACCGGATGGAATTGAGTGCTGTGCAAAAAAACAGATATCCATCTGGATCTACAAACCACCAGCGATTATCTATCTTCTGGGTACGAAAAAATCCTGTGCCCTCAATTTTTCGATCTGCCCACCCGCCATAAGGACTGAGTTGTACCTCAGCTTGGGGTGTATAGTCGGGTAGAATATTCAAAAGACGTGTTGCATGCGGTCGATAAGATCCAAATATGCGCTCTCCTCTATAAAGCCGCATCCGCATATCTACCATCACATGCTGATTGGGGTCGTCTTTCCACGATTGAGCATATAGATCTGTCATACTACCCAATATCAATATTCCAATCAGAACCATACAGGTAACAATTTTACTCATGCAGTTGTCTCCAGGCTGTTCACTGTTCCACTTATGGCTCAATTAGATTGTCGTTAATATAGTCCCAGTTGAAATCAAATCCCAGACCTGGTAGCTGGGGTAGGATGACATTGCCGTCATCATCCAGGGGATCTACAATAGAATTCAAATAGGGTGGCGGGGTTTCGTAGTCGAAGTCGGGGCGCAAGAGGCCGCGTTCATA
>JAGWBW010000359.1:0-371 GCA_021295695.1 Candidatus Latescibacterota bacterium | reverse complement strand
AAAGCGATTGTTCCAAAGTATAGACGCCAAAGGGGTCTAACATCAAGACCATGTCGTCGCCGACAGCTTCGCGCACGGCTTTGCATACTTCTACGTCTTCTTTGGGGAACCCGGGAACTTGAGGCGCTGGTTCCCAGGTGTGTGGGTTCCAGCAGATGTACGCGTGAACTTTGTAGGCTTTGTATCCCTGTTTTTTGCACTCGAGTGCATGTTCGGCATAATCTTCTGGTTTGCCGATGTTTGGATATGTGCTGGCATAAGCTTTGACTTTGTCGCGGGCACCACCGAGGATTTTGTGTACGGGCAGGTCAACCATTCTGCCCAGCAGGTCCCAAAGGGCGCAATCGACCGCGCCCATAACATGCTCGGGC
>JAGWBW010000358.1:964-2707 GCA_021295695.1 Candidatus Latescibacterota bacterium | reverse complement strand
GGCTCGCGATCCAGCGATTCGCCTGAACGCGTTGCCATCGCCGACACCTCTGAAGTCTCCACATTAGACACCCTCATCACGCGCAGTGAATTTATCACCCATCAACAAAACTTAATCAACTATACCAATCGCCTCGTCCAGGAATCGCAAAACCAGCAACGCGATGAAATCAACAACACCTTCATCCGCCTCGTAGGCGAACTCGAAACCCAACGCCAACAGGACCTCCTGCACATTGATCACGTCCTGACACAGATGGACTCTGTTAAAAACATCCTTCTCGAAACCCAACACGAGCAGGACCTCCTGCACATTGACCGCGGGCTACAGACCCTCTACAACACCTATGAAACTCGCTATGACCATATCCTGACACAGATGGACTCTGTTAAAAACATCTTTTATGATAACGCAGTTGAAGTTCACGAGATACCCATAGAAAACCGACCATACCGCACGATACCCACAAGAGGAAAAACCCCATGAAGCGCGAACTCGGAAAACTCACAGTACTGATGACCGTGCCGATCCTGCTATCCCTCGTCTGGAATATTCACGCATCTGACAAAACGCCATCAGACACACGGGTAAAAGCTGCACAACCTGATACAATATCAGTGCCCCATACGGCACAACTCGATTCCTTAAGCAAGGCACTCTCCGATTCTCTGGGCAGGAGAATTAAAATTTTTATCTCAGAACGCCATAACTCCAACGCCCGCGACCTGCTTCTCCGCCCGGCTGATAAGGCCATCTACACCACAAGCGACCTGCTTTTAAGACCCAATGACAACATCAATTCTATATTAATTTTACGTCACCTCGCGCGAGTACAACACTAAAAAGAGACATCCCAATGTATAACGCTCATCTACTGAAAATCGCAATTATCGTCCATGTATTTATTACAAGTATAATAGCGCAGGAGAGCCTGATCGGACAGACTGCGCCAGAATTGGGCATTGAAAAATTCTTGCAAGCACCAGAAATAGTATCAGAGAAGATCCAGACAAAAAAGCCTTCCAGAAATTCAAAGATGAATTCAATCTGAAGTATGGGGCAGGTAGGCCATATAGTAGAAATCCGTCCAACCACCTGAGTTGGAAGCAGGCCGAAGATACACGACTAACTCTTATATGGAAAGACAATAGAACCAGCATCATGTATGGGAGTAACTCAAGAACCAGCATCCAGTATAAGTAACCCAAGATGTGGATTACTTCGTTGAGCGTGGGCTTACGCCATGCTTCGCGTTCGGCGTGGCGGCTAAAACCATGCCGCAATGACGTACGTATAACTCAGAATGACAATCGTCACGCCTGCATGCCTTCAGCAGGCGTCCAAGATGGGGATGGTCATAATTTTTGAAACGGAGTTGGCGTGAGATATTTGATACTGAATTTGTGGATTATTTTGTTTCTATCATCCGCGGGATGGACAACTTCAGAGGTCGCGGATTCGCTGTCTGTTTTGGAAGCCGCTGTGAAAGCCGCGCCCAAAGATGGCGATGCATGGGTTGTGTTGGGTAATTTGTATCTCAATGCGGGGGAGATCGAGAAGGCAGATAATGCATTTCGCAAGGGCATTCGGTATGCCGGGTCGGCGGACGCTTATGTGGGGTTGGGACGGGTGTTTATGGCGAGGGGACGGACGCGAGCGCGACAGGGGTTGCCGTATTTTCGGATGGCGCGGGCAAAGGATCCGTAGTCGATAGATGCCGAGTTGTATCTGGCGCGGGCTAAG
>JAGWBW010000358.1:0-932 GCA_021295695.1 Candidatus Latescibacterota bacterium | reverse complement strand
CGCCTGTGTATCTGGAATTGGCGGATTGGTATGTCAATAACAATTTTGAAATGTATCACGGCGAGATTCGCCTGTTGTACGAAAAGTATCTGAGGCTGAGGCCGGATGATGTCGAGGTGCTTTACGGATTGGCGGTGTCTTATACGGAGGAGCACAGTTACCGGTCTGTCGTTGAGATTGGCGAGACGGCGTTGGCGAAGAATCCGGGTGAAGCGCGATTGTTGGCATTGCTTGCACAAGCTTATGCAGGTCTGGGCGATCCGGATCGGGCGTTGGAATTGTTCGCGCAGTATTTCGATGCGATTCCGGCAGAAGAACGGGCGCTCTACAAAGATTTGCAGTTGGTAGCAAAGCCGGAGGAGTTAAAGGTTTATGAGTCGCTGCCCGAAGAAGAACGCGCAGCGTTTTTGGTGACGTTTTGGCGCAAACGCGATTTGACACTGTTTTCGGGCGGTCTTGCGCGAGAGGCAGAACACTATCGCCGGGTGTGGTTCGTGCGGACGCATTTTGCGAAAGGTGTGCAGCCGTGGGACAGGCGAGGCGAGGTGTTTATTCGGAATGGGGAGCCGGATTATCGGTCGCGTTCACACGCGCCCAATGCAGTGCCGAGTGCCGAGGCTGAGGCGGTGAAGGAGCGGTTGGCTCTGGATATTGTGGGTGGTTTTGTAGAGTTTGGTGAAATGACTGAGGAGTTGTTTTTTCGCCGTACGGGTGAGGATACGGAGGAACAGGAGCTTGAAGATGACAAACAGGCGTTTGAATATTCTGGAGGTAATTTGATTGAGCCTGTTTATCCCGTGAAGTTTAACGAGCGGTCGGTGCCGTGGGAATCGTGGATTTACACGCAGGTTGGCGGCGGTGTGGAGTTTGTGTTTGTGGATGAGTTGCTCAATGGCAAGTGGCAGTTTCCCTCGTTGCCGGATGGTACGCGC
>JAGWBW010000357.1:5712-6114 GCA_021295695.1 Candidatus Latescibacterota bacterium | reverse complement strand
ACATCGCTTTCTCCCGACAACAGATGGCTGAGCGCCACGGGAAAAAAGACGTTGCCCTGCGGCGTTATAAACCAGTTTCGCCCATTGATCTTTTCCAGATGAAAAAAGCCGGGTGTTTCACCCTGAATACCCGTCCAGCCACCGTATTCGTCCAGTTCGATGTTCATTGCGTTCATCCTGAATCTATCCCTTGTATTTTTTGACAAAAAATAGGCGCCGACGGATGAGTGTACTCCGTCAGGCGCCTGTGTGAGAACAAAAGCAACCACCGAGGAACACCGATGAACACGGATATAGGGGCGAGGCAGGCCTTGCCCGTCATAGCGGCATGGTGTAAGCCGCTATCCAGAAAGGTTTTGCTTTTCGCCTTTCATCCGCGAAAAACGCTCAAATTACTCGCGT
>JAGWBW010000357.1:4044-5340 GCA_021295695.1 Candidatus Latescibacterota bacterium | reverse complement strand
TCGTCGTATTGGGTGAACTCGGTATCGGGGCCGAAATTCTGCCCGAGCATTGCAAGCCGCAGGCTTTTGATTCCGGTGTGATAGTACGTGCCGATATCGATGGCCCAGTTGCCAGTGGTGGCATCGTCCAGGGTTTCCTGAAAATATTTCACGGTGCCGCCTATCTGCAAGCGGTCCGTGATGCGCCGACCGTAGTTGATGCCCACGGCGAGGTCACCGCCAGAAAACGTGCCCAGGTCGTCTATAACGGGCTGGGTGCGGCCCAGAGTTTCGCCATCGGGACCAAATAGTTCCTGGTTTTCTGTGCGCACCATATCCCCGTAATCGAGGGTACTGATGCTGAGGCCGAAAACACCCCACTGGTCAAAATTTTTGACCACGGCACCGGAATAATAGGTGATGTCGGCAATCCAGTTCATGTTGCTGCCCGAAAGGCTGATATTTGTTACGTCTGAGATTGTAGCTGGATTGGTCAATGCGGCGTTGGCATCTGCCTTGCTCAATACCGTTGCAATACCTCCCAGACTCGCCATGCGCGCCGAGGAGGGCAGTTTGGCAAATTGCCAGCCCGATCGTCCCACGCCCGATCCCACTTCTGCTTCGAATCGCCGCTGCGCGAACCCCTCACTTGCAAATCCCAGCACGAGCAAAAGGGTCGGGACCATTGTCCATTTAAATGTACAACATTTCATTATAGCCTCCGCTTATCGAATGATCATGAACTTCCCAACGTGAGACTGACCTTCTTGTCCCGCGACGTGAGAGGTTACGTGATAGATGTAAAGTCCTGCGGCCGGGCTTTCGGAAAAGTCTGTCTGGAGATAATTGCCATCGGACTGGCTGCCCCAGGTGGTTTCTCCAAAACCGTCGTGTTCAATAATTTTTATTAAATCGCCCGCAAGCGTGTAAATCCGGATGGTGCATTTGGCCGGGATATTCACAAAAGCCAAACGGTTATTCTGCGCCGGATCCAATAATCCGCTGCGCTGCCGGAAGGGATTGGGCACGACGCGGATCTGGGTCATATCATCTGATGGTGCCTTGGGGGCTTCCGCAGCGAAAAACGTATAGGCCGTTATACCGCTTTCCAGGCCGTGGGTATCGTAGGAGGTCACAGCAAAGCGGAAAGGGATACCGGGATCGGTCTCGACTTGAAAAGCGATCTTATCGCCCTGCTTATAAGCTGCGGCTTCTGAAGCGGAAATATCCTCAAGGAATTCCCAGGGACCAGTGATGTGAATCTCTGATCGATAAATCCGATATCCGGCAAAGTCATTTTCGCCTGTGCCCGGATCC
>JAGWBW010000357.1:563-3724 GCA_021295695.1 Candidatus Latescibacterota bacterium | reverse complement strand
TGTAGGAATACAGCATGGGGGATCGCTCGAACAGATTGCCATCCACCGATCCGTCTTTGGGACGGGATGGGTCGTTCCAAAGGTCAATCCAGCTTGCGCGTTCTTGATCGTGTGAAAAGGCTATCAAATCCTGTTCCCAGCTTTGCCCAGCCCACAGACGCCCGGATTCGCGCGTTGGTACGCGATCGTCGCTCATCCTTCCCGCGAAGTTGCCCGTCCGCGTGCCAGACTCGGCAGCAGCGAGGATATTGTAATGGGGTTCTTCAGGCTGACCGTTGAAAGTCAGATTTTGAATGCCCCACGCCCGGGCTTCTGGTTCGTAAAGCCTGCGATCCAGGGATCCTGCCTCGGTGATATTGCCGGGGTCGCCAGCATCACCTGCCACGTCTCCCGGTGGCTCGAATATGCTAAACGAAATGGGCGAGCTTTCCGTGGTGGGCCACTGCACATCGTCGTAAAAAATGAAAATTTCCCGTTCGGGATCCCAGTCGAATTGCATGTCGTTCTTGAACTTGAAGGCGTTGTTCACAATCTGACCGTTGTTGTATTGCACCTGAGCGGGAAAACACATGTAGAAATCTTCAAAGGGTACGTCATCCACCTGTTTGATCTTGATCTTATGGATGACAAAATCATCGTAATTAGGCACGCTCCACACCATAGTCTTGGTGGTAATTAACATCGCCCCCATTGGCTGGCCCGCGCTGGATGGATCCATTTTGAAGGTCTGGAAAACCCCTTCGGCCCATTGCTCGGCCTCGTTGGTTCCGCCCGTCCCCGCAAAATTGTAATTGTAATTGTTGACCATCGTCTGCGCAGCACCGCCAAACGAAGTAATACTGCGTTCTGTTAAATTAATCTTAACCCGTCGTCCCTGATTGTTGACCCAGATCCAGGGTGCAATCATATCCATATGATCCGGTGCTTGGTAATAGCCAGGATACGAAAGGACGTTGGGAATCGCCGTCTCTGCGTAATTCGCTGCCGTACTCGTGCCCCACCACAATCTCCCGGCGGTAAATTCAATTGGGTTGTTGCCCACGAGTTGGCTCTCGGGCACTGGCTCCGTAAGCACCTGGGCATTTACAACCTCCGGCAACATCAGCATCAGGCACATCACCCAGAGTGGGAGAAGCCTGCGTATTGCATTCATCTAAAACTCCTTTGTTGTTTGAGAAGGGAATTCGCAGGCCGGGTATCGTCCATTCATTGTGATACCCGGCTATTTGTGCTAATACTCAATCGATAACGAGAAGAACAGTTCTCTCGGCTGCAAGTCCGGCCTGTAGATCAACCACTGGTCGGGTTCGACGTGTTCTGCCGGAGATCCATCCGCCTGCAGGTACGAGGCTTTTACCACGGGCAATTGTCCGTCGTTCTCCATGTAATTGAACAGGTCCTGTCCGCCAAGTAGCCGCAATTGCTTGCTGTTGAACAAATTGTGTATATCTATGGCAAATTCGCCTCTCATGCCTCCCAACAGTCCGAATCGCTTTGAGAGACGCGCATTGGTGCGGTGATAGGGTCTCCACGACTGGTTCAGCGGCTCGGTGCTGGTGTCTCCTGGAGAATGGTAAGTGAACCGCTCTGGCGAAGCGTAAGTGTAGTGCAAATTCAGGTACCAGTTGCTCAGGGGGTTGTTGGGCGTGCTGAGCAATGCATTGAGTTTGAACGTGTTGTGCGGGTTCCACAATTCGAGATTGTTTTCGCCAGATCCGTGATAACTATTCCGTCCGAGTTGCTTGATCGAACCATCTGGTTGTGGAATGGGAATGTAGAGGCTTGTGGGGCCATAAGCTCCTGTGCTGGAATAGGACAGGTCGTACTTGAGCTGGAACTGTGCATTGGGCCAGCGTTTGGTACTCAATTCCAATTCCAGGCCTCGCGCATCAAGGCGTCCACCTTGAATAGACCACGCGCCGCGGTTTGTGAAGTTAGCTTGAGGCGTCTGTTTTTGCGGGTTGACAGGATCCATAAACAGGTTTACTTGAAGCCCCTGATTCGCGCCGTAAGCATTTTCTCGTCCCATCTGGTAGCCGCGCTTTGTCAGATCTTTGGCGTCCTTGTAATACATGGTCACATCCAGGCCGAGCGCGCCAGCAATATCTTGGTCAAAGCCCACTTCGTATTGAATCATCTTCTCGTATCCAATCTCCGGGTTGCCCCCTTTGCCCCACCAGTGGAGATAATTGTAGTCTTCCTCTGGATTGTGGTCGTATGTTGGGGGAAGCAAATGCCCGGTGACGGGTGCCCCGCGGTTCCAGATCGTTTTGTTTCCGGCGATTTGTGTCCAGCCAGGACGCTGGTTAAAATGCCCGTACATAAAATGCAATACAGTGCTCGCGGTAATGGGATGCGCGATGCCCACGCGCGGCGAGATCGCGACCTGAAGCGGTGTCTTGACGGCATGGGGACCCTCCGGGTCAAAGGACAGAAGTCCGCCCGCGATGTTGCCCTGTGTGTCCCTTGCCAATGCATAGGGATCCCACATGGTGTAATTCACCATCTTGTTGGCATTGAACAGGTCCAGGCGCAAGCCCAGGTTTACGATCATGCCCTCGGCTTCGATCTGGTCCTGTAAGTACGCGCTGAAATCCCACGGATAATAGTCTCGATGCGGCACTTTGTTGAATGGCGTGGAAGGGGGACCGAAGTTACCTGCATGCCATTCGTCTATGTACTGAGGCTCGTAAGAAAAACCCGCTTTGAACAAATTGTGTTCATTGACCTGGCTGGAGAAATCCAGCTTGACGGTGGTTTTCCAGTTGAAGGAATGAAGCCTGGCTTGATCTACCGGCTGTTGCCTGCGGCTGATCACTGTGCTTATTGGGCTGGTGGGGAACCACTCGGGTGCTAATGGTGCGGTAGTTCGGTTTTCCCAGTCTTCAAAGGTATAGTGATAGAGACCGTCGTAGTGCATATCATACCGAACCTGGTGGTACTGAACGCGGAATTCCAGGAATGTCCTGGGGCTGAAAATGTGCGTCAGTCTGGACATCGCCGTGTTGGTGCGAATGTACTGCGGAGGACGCGGAAATCTATTGTTTCCATGCAATACATTGGCAGAATTTGCAGACCACTTCTGTTGGTCGTAGGGCGTTTTGATTTCCCCTGTTTTGTGGTTGCCCGTCGCGTGCCCAATGTCGTCCGACGAAAGGTAG
>JAGWBW010000357.1:0-471 GCA_021295695.1 Candidatus Latescibacterota bacterium | reverse complement strand
GGGCTGTAATTCAAGATAGATGGCCACCGGGTCACACCGCGCAGATACTTGCCGCTCAATAGCAAGTCTATATTTGAACTGATGGGACCAAAAAGAGAACCTTCCCCTTCCCACTGATCCAGGTCGGTGTAATTTCCCATGGTTTCTGGCGGCGTTGTGAATTCCAGGTACTTTTGCCAGTTGAACTCAGCGTCAGGCGTGATGCCCTGTTCCTGCCAGTAATTATTCCACGAGGCACCCATGTCGTTTTTGTCGAAGAACTCTTTGGAGATCAATGTGTGTTCGATATTTTCTTCGCTGTAAATATTGCGTCCCCAGTGGTACTTGCCGCGTGGGCGCATGCGTGTTTTTGCATTCCAGTGCCAGCGGTCTCGCGCTGATCGTGTTACGATGTTGATGATCGCATCGTTGGCCTGGCCGTATTCCGCGTTGTATCCACCCGAGAGCACTTCCATTTCCTGGATGGCAGAG
>JAGWBW010000087.1 GCA_021295695.1 Candidatus Latescibacterota bacterium | reverse complement strand
CCCCCCCCCCCCCCCCCCCCCCCCCCCCCCCCCCCCCCCCCCCCCCCCCCCCCGCCCCCCCCCCCCCCGCCCCCCCCGCCCCCCCCCCCCCCCCCCCCCCCCCCCCCCCCCCCCCGCCCCCCCCAGCCCCCCCCCACCTTATCGTTTACAGATCCCGTCACGGGCGATACTGTCGATAATGGGCAGCATCTGTTGATGAAATGCTATCGGGACACGCTCGATTTTCTCGAGCGGATTGGTGCGCGCGACGATGTGGTGTTTCAACCTCAGTTCAGGATAGACTTTCGCCACGTTGTTGATGGCGCGTACACATTGAGGTTCTCATCCTTTTTGCCCGTGCCGCTGAATCTGCTATCTGGCTTTTTGCGATTTGGCGCGGTTCACTGGACAGATATTCCGCCGTTGAGAAAAATTGTGGCGGCGTTGCACAGGGATCTCGATACCCGTCTCACGGTGGATGCCTGGCTCGATCATTGCGGTCAGAAGCCGCGCATGAGGAAGGCTTTCTGGGATCCGCTTTGCATTGCGGCCCTCAACCAGCGACCGCAAAATGCCAGTGCGCGATATCTTCAGGCTGTGTTGCGAGAGGCTTTTTGGGGCGGACCAGATGGCGCGCGTTTGGGATATGCGCGGACGGGTCTGAGCGGCTTATTTGTCAATCGCGCACGGGAATATATCTCAAAACGGGGTGGCGAGATCTTGTGCGGAAAAGCCGTGAGATCTATTGTGCCTGCATCTTCTGGCGTTCGCATCCATATCCGTTCGGGAGATGTGATAGACACAGATATGTGCATTGCGGCGGTTCCTCCGCTACAACTCGCCAGGATGATTTGCGCGAAAACCTTTGCCGAACTCCATCACACGCTTTGTCAATACGAGCCATCGCCCATTCTTTCTGTCAACTTGTGGTTTGATCGGCCCATTATGCGTGAACCTCTGTGCGGTTTGCTCGGCACGACAATGGAATGGGTTTTTAACAAGCCCGTGCTCTATGGCGACCATGACCGCGCTTCTGAGGGCTTTCTCACTATGGTCGCATCTGCGGCGCATCATCTTTTACACATGTCAAATGATGATCTCATTGACATGGCTTGTAAAGAACTTCATCAGGTCTTTCCCGAAAGCCAGCGCGCTGAGGTATTACACGCCAAAGTGATATGTGAGCACGCGGCGACTTGCGCGCTGCCACTTTCTTATGCAGCACCCAAAACCCGGACGCCACACCCCCGTTTGTTTCTCGCGGGCGATTGGACTGATACTGGATTGCCGCCGACTATTGAAGGTGCTGTCAGAAGTGGGTACGCGGCTGCAGATGCGATCTCACTCAAATAGTTCGATGTATTTTAAGCCCGTTCCCGTATTGAATAATACGACGCGCTCGTGCTCGCTAACCAGATTTTGTTCTATGAGTTTTTCGAGGGCAGAGAGGGTGGCCGCGCCTTCGGGAGCAGGAAATGATCCCACGGCAGCAGCCATTTTTGATGCGGATGCCATCAGTTCTTCGTCTGTGACGGAGAGTGCGCACCCACCGCTGTCGCGAATGGCTTTTAGCATCAAAAAATCGCCTACGGCAACGGGAACGCGCAGACCTGCCGCGATTGTTTCTGCATTGATCCAGGGGTCGGCGTGTTCATCTCCCGCGCTATAAGCCCGAACAATGGGTGCGCATCCCGCCGCTTGTACGGATATCATGCGGGGGCGTTCTGAGCCAATCCATCCCATTTGTTCCATTTCGTCAAATGCCTTCCACATGCCAATCAATCCCGTACCACCTCCGGTTGGATAAATGACGACTTCTGGCAATTCCCAATCAAATTGTTCGGCCAATTCATAGCCCATCGTTTTTTTGCCTTCCACGCGGTATGGTTCTTTCAGGGTCGAGATATCAAACCATCCTTCGGTTTCTTTGCGCGATGCCACAATTTTTCCGCAATCTGAAATCAGACCATCGATCAATTCAACATGCGCACCCAGGACCTTGCATTCGATGTAATTGGCCTGCGGCACATCTTTGGGCATAAAAATATGCGCTGGCAAGCCCGCTCGCGCAGCATAAGCGGCTGTTGCGCCACCTGCATTGCCGGCCGAGGGGATGGCAATGGCCTGAGCGCCCAGTTCCGCAGCTCTCGAAATTGCCGCCGACATGCCTCGCGCTTTAAATGATCCCGTTGGATTTAAGCCTTCGTCTTTGATGTACAGCTTTGGCACGCCAATTTTTCGCCCCAGCGATGTTGCTTGCAATAAGGGGGTAAATCCTTCGCCGAGACTTACCTGAAATTGCTCGTTTTCGACGGGTAAAACTTCGGCATAACGCCACATTGTCGGTACTCGTTCTGCGAGTTTTTCCCGGCGCATAGCTTTTGCAACTGCATCGAGGTCATATCGGGCAAATAACGGTGCTTCTGCCTCTGGGCTCAAATTCCAGAGCTGGTCTTTGGAATAGGCTTTGTCAGTTTTTGTGCAGACCAGATCAATGAGAAATCCCATAAATACCTCTCTATGAAAAAGTTAAAAACTCGTCATAGTATGGGTCGCACTCTTTCTCAAGTCAAGGTCGAACTCACCTGACCATTTTTTGCTCTTTCATACGCGTATCGGCGTATTTTTCGTCTCAACGTCGGTCTCGATATTCCGAGCAACTCACAGGCTCGCCCCTGATTGCCACCGGTAGTGAGTAGTACCCGCTCAATATGCGCTTGTTCGATTTCATTCAGGGTCTCAATTTTGTCCTGTTCGCCGGACTGTATGGGACTGAGCACATCGAGATGTTCAGGTCGAATTACCCCTTTTTGACAGGCCAGGGCTGCGCGGTAAATGGCGTGTTGCAATTCTCGTAAATTTCCCGGCCATTCACATCCTGCCAGATATGTAACCGCCGCTTCAGATACCCCTTGAACTTCCACGCCCGTATCGGTTTTCAAACGCGTTAGCATTGCTTGAACAATGTGTGGAATATCTTCGCTGCGTTCTCGCAGAGGGGGGAGAGATATGGTCACGGCGCTGAGCCTGTAAAACAAATCCAGACGAAATTCGCCTTGTTCGATCATGGAATCGAGGTCGCGGTTGGTGGCAGCAATGATCCGAACCTGCGTTTGTACAGGGGATTGTCCGCCAACTCTGACAAATTCCCCGCGGTCTAACACCCGCAACAGCTTGGCTTGAAATGCAGGCGAAGCCTCGCCAATTTCGTCGAGAAAAAGCGTGCCGCCGTCGGCTTGTTCAAAACACCCTGCCCGACGGGTTATGGCGCCGGTAAAAGCTCCCCGTTCATGCCCAAAAAGTTCACTTTCGGCAATGCTTTCTGCTATTGCCGCACAATTGAGTGCTACAAATGTCCCCGACCGCCCCGAAGCCCGATGGATTTCTCGCGCCATCAACTCTTTTCCGGTTCCACTTTCACCATAAATCAGGACAGAAGCCGATGTTCGCGCTGCCAGGCCCGCGCGTTTGAGTGCGAATAACATGTCTGGACACGATCCAATCACCATCCCTGTCGGTGACTCGCCTCTGGGATTTTGAGACAGATAGTGCAGCGCGATTTTGCCCCCAACCTGCAATTGAGAGATGAGAATATCCAGCGTCTGCCGCTCAATGGGATGTACGAGAAAATCGCGTGCGCCCAATGACAAAGCCTCGATTATTCTATCAGATGCCATATATTCACCGACAATTACGACGGGACATAGATCATCAAATACGGGAAGTAATTTTAGTCCTCGTCCGTCGGGAAGCATTTCGGCGACAAGGGCGAGATCGGGGATTCTTTCTTCAATGCGTTTCAAGCAGTAAAAAAAAGAACCCGCTATGCGCGCGTTTGCGCCCAGTTCTTTTAGTAGTTGCGCCAATTGCATTGCGCGTTGCGGGTTTCCATCAACAATTAGTATGTCTCCCATAAATCCTCCAGTGTGTAAGTGCCAGAGGTAGAAGAATTTATAACATGTTGATAAATAATTAGTTAAAAGAGTATGAAAATTTTTGACTCGTACATTTGACGTATAAAAGGCGACAGTTGGCTCCTATTTGTAAAAAAAATGGCGTCCTTCACAAAAGAAGAACGCCATTTTTTCCTTTCTTACAGGCTCTCTATGGAGAAAAAACAAAATCAGTATCTGAAGGAGCACCGACCCGTCCAGAAAGAGATGTGCGGACCCGGTAAACATAGGTGAAACCACTTTTAATATCTCTATCGCTATAAGAAGTGGTTGTGATCGTATCCTCGGTTTCCAAAGTCGTATAATCGCTGTCTGCTAAATTTCGAATAGCAGCACCGGAAGCAGCTCCGGTGATTGCTGCCCGTTGAACGATGAAATGGTCATACTTATCAGGCGGTGTCCAGGTCAGATTAATTTCGGGAACACTGGGATTATAAGAAACCTGCAGGTCCGTTGGAGGCACGGGGACTATATCAGTTGTGGTCGCCGTCCTGATGGGTGATCGCGCACTCTCATTGCCCTGGTGGTCAATGGCAGAGATCTGATACCTGTAAGTCGTGCGATTGAGCAGGTCTATATCGCGATATTCGAGATGTGTCGCATCTAAGGTTGTTAGATCAGTTAGCACATTATTATTCAATGGGTCTGTGCGATAAATCACAAAGCTGGCAAGTCCAGTCAGGTCGCCGCCATTTGCATCCCTTGTGGGGGCGTCCCAACTCAACTCAATCGCTGCCCCGCTACTCGCCAAAACAGCGACAAAATTGCCGGGGGTAGCGGGTGGGATATCGTCGATCAGTACCGTTGCAGAGGCAAATAGCGATGGTTCGCTTTCTGTGTTATTTACGCCAACCGCCTGTACGCGATACACATAGGTCTGATCCGCTACCAGCGGCGAATCGATATAAGTCGTATGCACGGTCGAGAAGGTCACTTCGGCCACTGTCTGTGCCGGATCTGTATAGCGCATGATGCGATACCCGGTCAGTTCTGCTTCTGTATTGGCAGACCAGGTGATGGTAATGTATTCAATCCCACCAGTGGCTCGCACATTGCGCGGTGATGCCAGAACCGGAGGCGGCTCAATGGCCTGTGCAGAGACAAAGGCAGATAGATCGCTCTTCTCATTGGCGGTGCCAACTGCCCGCACCCGATAGAAGAAGGGTTGTGCGGCTGTGACGGGTGTATCCACATACGTCGTCAACACAGAAGAGAAGGTCCTGTCAGGTGTTTCGTGCGTGGGATCTGTAAAGCGCAATATCTCATATCCCGTCCATTCCGGCTCGGTGTTCGCAGTCCAGGTCAAGGTGATTTTCAACTCACCACCAGTGGCTCGCACATTGCGCGGTGCTGCCAGAACCGGAGGCGGTTCGATGGCCTGTGCAGAGACAAAGGCAGATAGATCGCTCTTTATATTTGAGGGACCAACCGCCCGCACCCGATAGACAAAGGTCTGTCCGGCTGTGACGGGTGTATCCACATATGTCGTCAACACAGAAGAGAAGATCTTGTCAGGTGTTTCTTGTGAGGGATCTGTAAAGCGGAGTATCTCATATCCTGTCAATTCCGGCTCGGTATTTGCCGCCCAGTTCAAGGTGATTTTCAGCTCACCAGCAGTCGCTTGCACATTGCGCGGGATGGCAAACCCCTTGGTCGTCACAGATACTGGCTGAGACCGAGGTCCGGCATTGTCGGCCTGATCCAATGCTCTGATTGCATAGAAGTATCGCGTCAATAACTCGACGGATGTGTCTTCATAACTCCTTTGATCGCTCGATACTGCGGCGATTAGCGCAAAGGATGTATTGTTATCGCGTGACCGGTAGATTTCAAAGGAGGCCAATCCGGTCAACTCATTGCCATTGCTATCTCTCGTGGGAGCTGTCCAGCTGATAAGCACGCGCTGGAAATTCGCCTCGTCCAGGCTGACGATGAGATCCGAGGGCGCGCCGGGAGGACTCTGATCGGCTGAGACCGTTGCGGAGGCATAGAGTGACCGTTCGCTTTCTTCGTTATTGGTACCAACAGCCTGTACGCGATACACATAGGTCTGTCCCGATACCAGTGGCGAATCGACATAAGTCGTCTGCACGGTTGCAAAGGTCGCTTCGGCCACTGTCTGTGCCGGATCTGTATAGCGCATGACGCGATATCCGGTCAGTTCTGCTTCTGTATTGGCAGACCAGGTAATGATAATGTGACCAATGCCACCTCTTGCCTGCACATTGCGCGGTGCTGCCAGAACCGGAGCAGATTCATTGGCCTGAGCAGAAATGGGGGCCGACAATTCGCTCTTCACATTGGCGGTGCCAACTGCACGCACCCGATAGACAAAGGGTTGATCTGCTGTGACGGGTGTATCCACATACGTCGTCAACACAGAAGAGAAGGTCCTGTCAGGCGTTTCGTGCGTGGGATCTGTAAAGCGCAAGATTTCATATCCCGTTAATTCCGGCTCGGTGTTTGCCGTCCAGGTCAAGGTGATTTTCTGCACACCAGAAGTCGCCCGCACATTGCGCGGCACAGCAAATCCCTTCGTTGTCACAGATATCGGCTGGGACCGGGGTCCGGCATTGCCGGCCTGATCCAATGCTCTGATTGCATAGAAATACGTGGTGAGCAATTCGACAGAAGTATCCACAAAACTCACCTGATCGCTCGATACTGTGGCGATTAGCGCAAAGGATGTATTGTTATCGCGCGACCGGTAGATTTCAAAGGAAGCCAATCCGGTCAACTCATCGCCATTTCTGTCTGTTACAGGTGCAGTCCAGTTCAGCATCACCCGCTGGAAATTATCATCGTCCAGACTGACGATGAGGTCTGAGGGGGCGCCAGGAGCACTTTGGTCGGCAAGTGCCTGTCCGTCGGTGAAAGTGGAAGTATCACTGTGCAACAGCCCAAGCTGAGGATCTTGCACAACGGTTTGCACTTTGTAGTAGTACACTTGATCGGTGGCGACGAGTGAATCGACATAGGTCGTCTGCCCCGTGGTAAAGAGCGTATCGCTTGTTACGGATGTGAAAGGACCTTGTGTCGATTGTGACCGCAAGACCAGATAGCCCAGCAAATTGGGATCGTTCACGGGATTCCAGGAGATGACAATGCGCGCCTGTTCATTTTTCGTCGCGCGCAAGCCAGCAGGCACTGGCACGTTCGTGCCCGGTGCGCTTATGGTCACTAAAGCAAGTGCTGGCGGCCCGATGTTGCCTTCTGGATCAACAGCGATGACCACATAGACGTGAAGTACGCCAGCTTCGAGCCCATCGGTATCAAGAAAATAAGTCTGGCCGGCTGGCACTGTCGCAAGTTCAACAAAAATATCCTTCAAATCGTCGGATATTGCTCCCAGATTATCGAGGTCAATGCCCAGTTCTGTTGCGAGCTGGACCAGGGCTGTTTGTGAACCCTGTATCTGGAGTTTGCCCTGCGAATCTTTGATCCTGAAAACTCTGTACCCGGACAAGCCGGTCAATTCCTGATTGCCCACATCCGTTTCTGGCGCTGACCAGCCCAGTGTCACCTGTTTGCCATCGGCATCGGTGATAGCGACGAGATTTGTCGGCATAGCCGGTGCGCGCGTGTCATCGAGGACTTCTGCGCTCACAAATGTGGACAACTCACTTGATTGTCCATCTACATCTACGGTGCTGAGTTTGTAAAAGTATATTTTCGATACATTGGCATCTATTGTTGAATCCACAAATGTCGTCCGTGCTGTCGTCACGTCGGGGACAGATGATTCGCCGCGCAATAGCACGAAGTCGGCCGTAGCCGATGTTGACCGCCATATCCCGTATCCGGCAAGGGTGGTGCTGTTTACCGGATTCCAGTTCAAAGTGATCCGTCCGATACCGCCCTGGGCGCGAATATTGCCCGGCGCATTTAGAGTTACGCCTCCCTCACCCTCATATTGTGAGTCAATTGGATTTACGCGCTCGCGTCCGCATCCCCACATCGTAATTAAAATTATCGCAATCCCCAAAAGGCCGACTTGTAGTCGGCGCGTCCACCAGTGATTCATAACAATCTCCTCATGGCCCATTATTGATGATTAAAATTTTTTCTTTAACACAATCCCAACAGACTTTTTGCGAATATCACTGTTGAGATCAATTTTGATTCGTCGATCAATTTTGGGCATTTTATCATCCACGCCGCTGTGCATGAGCAAACGCAAACCACTGATCAACAAAATTGCGGAAAATCCAATACTCATCTGGCTCTTGGTATCTCGATCACTTGTGCGGTCAAAAAGCCGTTCGGCTTCCCGAGCATCAGTCGCAGCCTTGTAGGCTTTATAGATGTCGTTTGCATCGCGCTTGTAATCAATGGCACGCTTGGCCATATACGCACTACCACCGAGAAATAAGACACCAAATGTGCGCCGTGCGGTAAAAAAAGATTGCGCTTCGGCAACAGGGGCCAAACACCCCAGAAAAAATGCGGTTGCCAACACGACGCAACACACTTTATACATCCGCCTATACATACCGACTCCTTCTATAATATTTCGAGGGTTTAGACGAGATCACATGACCAAAAGTTTCGGATAACTGATATATTCTATTCAAATCTTCTCTCAGTTCCTGTTTTTTCCCAGGTACGCACCACGCGAACGAGCCTTGTGCCGAGAATTTTATCGTGAAGTGCTCGGCTGTCGCGATCCCACAGTATCCACAGACCACTAAGCCCCAGTGTCGCGATAAAAAGTAGAGGCTGTAAAACAAATCTGCCCACCGCCTGTGGCCAGGTTGGGATACCTCCCCTAACGCGTTCGACTCGAATACCCAATTCGCGCATCCCAGGGGTAAACCCAGAACGCGCCCATCCCGATAAAGTCATGAAGACCCGGAAAATGAGTAAAATGACCAGGATGATGCCAAAATCGTTCCAGATAAGCATCGCCCTGCTCTGGGCTGCGGGATCCCCTTCAATCAATCCAATAGCAATGTCCTTCGCACTTCCCACAAAACCCGTGATGTCTGACCAGAGATCATCGGATTGATTGCCACCGCCGCCACCTCGCCCGCCGCGTCCACCGCGTCCACCGCCGCCGCGTCCACCACCGGCACCTGCGGTTTGCGCGGTTGGAAAAAGAACGCTTTTGAGAAGAAAAAAAATTAAAAAGGGAACGAGCACTTGCATGGAGAAATCAATCGCGCTCGCTGCGATGCGTCTCAAAAACCCGGGTGACGCCATTCGTGTACTTATGCCTGTGGCGTTTGAATCAAAGTCCTTCAGGCGCGATTCGATTTCGGTCCTGACTTGATCGAATCGTTCTGGAAATAGGTCGCGATCCAGATGTGCATAAACATCTTCGATTTCTGAAAGCGAATAGTTCTGAAGCGATTCGGCAAACGCTTCATTTCGACTCTGATCCATACTACTCCTTGCGGTCGGTTAGCGAATACAGCGTTGGGATCAGTACAAGGGTCACCAGCGTTGAAACGACCAGACCGCCGATAACGGTAATGGCCATAGGCGCGCGTATCTCAGCGCCCTGTCCCACCGGGAATATCATACCCACCACAGTCATGACCGCGATGAATGCCTGCCCGGACAATATGTCGTCCAACACGCCTTCGATGCTTCTGACAAGGGGCTGAAAATTGAAAATACCCAGTGCCATGGGCAACAAACCGAGCACGGTTGTCGAGGTGGTCATCAAAATGGGACGCAGGCGCACTTTGCCCCCTTCTGCAATGGCCTCCATTTTGGGCATGCCCTCATCTCGCCGAAGCGTGTTGATATAGTCGATGAGCACGATGGCATTGTTGACGACAATGCCGGCCAACATAATCAAACCGATGAGCACGACCACACTGATGGTCTGCCCGGTCATGAGGAGCATGGCAAAAACGCCTACCAGCGCAAAAGGGATGGCAAACATGATCACGAAAGGGTGAACGAGCGATTCAAACTGCGATGCCATTACCAGATAAACCAGGAAGATCGCCAACCCAATCGCCAATTGCATACTTTCAAACGACCGCTGTTGCTCTTCATTTTGTCCGCCCACTTTAATCGCAAAGTCGGCGGGCAACTCCATCCGATCAATTTCGCGTTCGAGGTCTGCGACGACAGCACTCAGACTGCGACCTACCAGGTTGGCTGAAATCAAAGCCACGCGCTCCTGGTCAATTCTGCGAATTTCAGCAGGTCCCATTTCTACCTGTAAATCGGCGACCACACTCAAAGGTACCGGCGATGGGGCATTGTTGGGGCTGATGATCAACCGACGCAGATCATCAACCGTGCTTCGGTGTTCTTCCTCGGCGCGGACGCGAATATCGACCCGCCGATCTCCTCGGGTAAATTGTGTGGCAACTTCCCCTTGAACCTGGTTGCGGATAATTTCACCGATGGCATTAATCGTCGTACCCATTTGCGCCACGCGCTTGCGGTCAAACCGAATTTGCACTTCGGGTGTACCGCCCTCGCTCGTTGTTTTTATATCTGTCAATCCCGGAATGGTTTGCATGCGCGCCATCATTTCCCCGGCGATCGTCTGTAGCGACTGCAAATTATAACCGGCGACTTCCACTTCGATGGGCGTGCGGGAAGAAAATAGCGATGGGCGGGTAAATTTTGTATCCACGGCGGGAATTTCCAGGATCATCAGGCGCAAGCGATCCATCACGGCAATTTCGCGATCTCGAATAATGCCTTCGTGGAGTACGACATTGACTTCGCCCACATTTTCCCTTTCTTCTCCGCCGCTTCCTCCAGATGCCGATTGCGTACCGACAATGCTATAAACCAGGCGCACTTCGGGTTGGCTGCGAACAATTCTTTCAATGGCTTGAATGGATTGCGTGGTCGCGGCAAGGGGCGAGCCCAGCGGCATTTCGACTGAAATTGAAAATTCTCCCTGGCTCATTTCGGGGATCAGTTCACTGCCCAATCTATTGCCAAGTGTCGCAGTGCCGCCCAGGAGGGCTATTGCCAGCCCAATTACGGCAAGGCGATGCTTGAGTGCCCACCGGATAATGTGCGGATAGATGAGATAAGCTCGTCCAATTACTCTGTCGAAAATCCAGAATAAAGGTGCCAGACAGGACAGAATACCGCGTCCGATCCATCCTGCAACCGTCCCGAGCAATCCCATTATGCGGGCGGGGCCTTCTACTCCGCCCTTGTGTCCACTTTCCTTTTTTCGTTTTTCTACGGCGGCAAATTCGCCGATCCATGAAAATTCCAACGAAGCCAGCATGGGAATAACTGTGAGGGCAACGAGCAAGGAGGCGACGAGCGAATAGGTTACGGTGAGCGCCTGATCGCGGAAGAGTTGCCCGGCAATGCCTTCTACAAAAACAATGGGGACAAATACACATATTGTCGTCATTGTAGAAGCGACCACAGCCTGCCCCACTTCCGATCCCCCTTTATTGGTGGCTTCACGCGGACTCAGGCCCCTATCCTGGTAACGCTGTACACTTTCGAGTACGACAATTGAGTTGTCAACCAGCATGCCTATTCCCAGGGCGAGTCCACCCAATGACATGATGTTGAGACTTACATCCGATGCGTACATCAAGAAAAATGTCGCAACAACTGAAATGGGAATAGATACGCTGATGATGCCCGTGCTTTTTGGGCTTTGCAAAAATAGATAGAGGACGATGATGGCCAAAAAACCGCCCAATATAGCGGTGTTGAGGACCTCGGACACCGAGTCTCGAATGAATGTCGATTGATCGGAGACGACCTCCATACGCGAATTACCCAGCAAATCGCCAGATGTGCGGCGGAATTGCGCGATGGCTTCTTTAACGGCTTGTGCAACTGTTACAGTGTTGGCATCGCCCTCTTTGTATATGGCCAGTTCGACACTTTCTTGCTGATCAATGCGCGTAATCACCGTGCGTTCGCGATGTCCTCGGGTCACCAGACCCACATCGGCTAATGTGATAACTGTGCCCTGCCGCTGGCCTACCACAATATCCTGAATTTCTTCTATTGTTTTAAATTCGTTGAATGTGCGAACCAGATATTCTGCCTCGCCATCTTTGAGTTCTCCGCCTGTCAAGTTCACATTTTCTTGAGCCAGGCGGTTGACGACCTGAGCCAGTGGAATGCGCAATGCAGCCAGTTTGGGTTGGTCGATCTCAACTTGAATTTCTTCTTCCAGCCCGCCATTGACGCGCACAGATGCGACGCCTTCGAGGCTTTCCAATTCGGGCTTAATTTCTTCTTCGGCCAGGAGGCGCAGCGAAATCAAACTTTCTTCGCCGTAGAGGCCGACACGCATGATCGGGTCGAGCGAAGGGTCAAATCTCAGCAGTACGGGTTTTCTCACGTCCTGTGGCAGGCGCACCTGATCGAGCTTTTCTCGGATATCGAGTGACGCAAAATCCATGTCCGTGCCCCAGGCGAATTCCACAACGACATCCGATATGCCAGGACGCGAGGCCGAAGTTACTCGGATAACCCCGTTTACCACACCCACAGACCCTTCAATCGGTTCGGTGATTAAGCGTTCCATCTCTGAGGGTGCTGTGCCTTCGTATTCTGTGCGCACAGTCAGGGTGGGATAGGTGATATCGGGCAGCAGGTTAATCGATAGGCGTTGAAAAGCCACCATGCCGAATAGCACTGCCGCAGCCACAAACATCGTTACTGTTACCCGTCGCCGGGTCGAAAATTCAATGAGTTTCATAAGTTTTAATTACCTCGTCCGCCTCGTGCTGGTATTAACCCTTTTTCTCGCATCTCAGCCACAAAAGCGCGGAGTTTTTCCATATTTGTTGCGAGTTCGGGGTCGTCTTTTACGCGTTTTTCGTATTCGGCTTTGACTTCGGGGAGGCGCTCGATTATGCGTTTCATGCGGTCTGTGAGATCACCGCCACCTTGTCCTCCCCCTGCAAAGCCTCTACCGCCTTGTCCGCCTTGCCCCATTTGATCACCGCCACCTCGTTGTCCACCCTGCCCCATCTGTCCGCGTCCAGCGCGACCAGCGCGACCTTCGCCTTGTCCCATCTGTCCGCGTCCAGCGCGACCTTCGCCTTGTCCCATCTGTCCGCGTCCAGCGCGTCCCTGTCCACCGCGCCCGGCAAATGCGGGAGGTGCTGCTTCTCCTACGAGGCGCACGGGAGAACCGGGGCGCAATCCTTCCTGCCCTACGGTAATGACTTGCTCTCCCTGGGAAAGGCCATTGAGAATCTCTAAACGGTCACTATCTGTAAAGCCGATTTCAATGCGCTTGCGTTGCGCCTGACCTCGCCCGCTTTCGGGATCGGTTTCAAAGGTAAATACCTGGTTGCCTTCTCCTTCGAGTACGAGGGCTTTTTTGGGAATAACCAGGGTGTTTTGTCGGGTTTCCGTGATAATATAAACCGAGGCAAACATTCCGGGCCGCAGCAGGGTTTTATCTGTTCGGGGTATCTCAACGGTTACTTTGACTGTGCCGCTTTCGGGATCCACCACCGGGCTGATCATTTTTACTGTGCCCGTAAATTCTTTTTCAGGTGCGGCTTCAACCGTAATGCGTGCAATTTGCCCTACGGTGATTTTACCGAAGTCCTTTTCAGTTACCTGGATGCGTGCAAGCAGGGGATCAAATTTAGCTACAGAGGCCACCACTTGATTGTTGGTGACCATATTGCCGATCTCGATATTTCTCAGTGTCATAATGCCTTCAATGGGTGCTCTGATCGCCGTATAACTCAAATCGAGTTTGGCCTGTTCGAGTTGCGCTTTGGACGATTCAAACTGGGTCTTGGCACTTTCGTAAGTCTGCTTGCTGCCCAGATTGCGCTGAAATAAGGCATCTTCGCGTTCATACCGCTGTTTGGCTTCACGATACGAAATTTCTCGTTGTGCAACGCTGATTTGGGCAGCGTCGGCGTCGAGCCGCGCCATGACGGCACCCGCGCGTACGGGGTCGCCTTCTTCTTTTAGTAATGCGATGACCTGCCCGGCTCTGCGCGCTCGAACGTCAACCCATCTTTCGGCTTCGAGTGTCGTGTTTTTGAGAATATATGCAGAAATATCCCCTCGTTGTACAGTCTCGACCTTGACGGGCGCAGCAGCACCACCACCGCGTCCAGCACGCCCAGCACGACCGCCTTGTCCTCCTGCCTGTTGTGCTTCTTCTTCGCCACAGGCAAAGATCGCGAGAAAAAGCAGCGCGAACCATCGGCAATTAGCTATTTTTTTTCTCATTCTTCCGTCCTCTCAAATCTTTGAAGAAAGTAAATAATTACTCACTTATTTTTGCACAAAATTCTTTTTATTATTCGGCTTGATTGCCGGGGGTCCTATTTTTGCGCTGATGCTGCCGCCGAGCCTCTTGTTCGGCCATCATCTCATCAAATTCTTTGCGCTGATCAGGCGTCAAGATTTCCCGAATTTGAGCGCGGGTCGTGTTTCTCACTTTTCCAAACTCAGCGCGATAGGTCGTGTTGATATCGACCATGCATTTGCGCCCTTGTTCGAGGATCGTGTCCAACTGCGCTTTCTGTTCATTTGACAGGTCGAGCTTTGCCACCATTTCAGACAGGCGCACTCGTCTCTTTCCAGAATCATCAGACGCAAGACTTTCGTAAACAGTTCCTATCACTGCGCCGAGTAATAAACACAAGATGAGCACGCATATAAAGCGGAAACGCGAGATAAACATAGTAAAAACCTTTTAACGCGTGTTGTCTGATAAGACGAGGTCGAGCACGCGGTCTTTGGAAAAATCATCTTCGGTCAAACTGGCAACTTCTCTAACCTCACGGTCGAGCGAACTTTGCAAAAAAGCATCCAGCGTGACAGGTTCAACAGTTTTGTCCAGGCGTTGGGTCAAAAATGCCAGAGAGCCAATAGAAATCAGCAATATTGCGGCAGTGGCGAATTTTTGAAGCCCCCATCTGTTCTTCATTCGCGCCACTTCTTCCTGGATTTTTATATCTACACGCCGCACAAAAAATCGGTCAGGTGCAGGTGGAGACCAGGCAGCAAATAGTTGTCGCATCCGTACCATCTCGGCCAGTTCACTCCTGAGACTGTCAGACACGCGCAACAGCATTTCAATCCTGGCCCGATCGGCTTTTGTCAGCGCATCGTCGAGATAAGCCGACAACAATTCTCGATTGATGTCAATGGTGTTATCTGTGTCCATATTCACGCCTCAATCCAATTGTCGTATTGCACCTGCAAAATTTCGCGGAGTTTTGTTCGTCCTCGAAACAGGCGAGATTTAACGGTTCCTATTGAACATTTGAGTATTTCGGCAATTTCTTCGTAGGCCAGGCCTTCAATTTCTCTCAAGACGAAGGTCACGCGATATTCTTCCGATAGATCATTCAGGGCACATTCGAGAATTTCCTGGAGTTCCCGTCGTTCAACGCCCACATCTGCATCTTTGGACTGACCCATCCAGATGCGCGGAGCGTCCCAATTTTCTCCATGTTCATCCAGAGAAACAAAGCTGCGCCGATGCTTGGATTTGAGGTGATCTAAGCAGCAATTGACAGCGATGCGGTGCAGCCATGTTGAAAATAGCGATTGCCCCCGAAATCGTTTCAGGGCGTGAAATGCCTTGAGAAATGCTTCTTGAGCCAAATCGTCGGATTCGTCGAGATCGCCAATGAGACTGTAAACCGTATTGTACACGCGTTCATGGTGTCGCTTTACCAGCACGGAAAAAGCCTCTGTGTTGCCTTCTAAGACTCGGGCAACGATTTGAATATCTTCAATATGTGAAAAATTGGACGATTTGGAATCGCGCATTGTTCCGACCCCTTAGACTTAAACCGCTATTTTTCGGGTTCCGCTGTGGCATTGGTAATCCGTCTGATTCCCACACCTCTGACGAGGTCCAGAATCGACATTACATTGCCATAAGGCAATTGGCGGTCTGCCCGCAAAATTAAGCCCCCACTTTCATCGACATCCGCCGCGTGTTGTTTTAATAATTCCCGCAATGTCGATTGATCGACGATCTGACCATCTAATGCCATTTGACCATCTGCCGATAGGTTGAGAATATAACGCCTCGCGTGCTGCGTTTTTTCCGCGTGTGCCATGGCGGGCAGTTCGACTTTGAGCGCGGATTGATCGATAAATTGCGTGGTCACAAGAAAAAATGTAAGCAATAAAAACAGGACGTCGATCAAAGAGGTCACATTGATGGCTGGCCGGCGCTTGAGGGGCATTTGCAATCGCATCCCTATTCTCCTTCGGAGTCTTGAAACCCTCGGAGCTTTTTTAAAAGGGTGTTGGCGTATTTTTCAATTTCCAAAATCAGGCTTTCTGCCCGACTGCTGTATAAATTGTAAAATACGAGTGATGGAATTGCAATAAAAAGTCCGGCGGCAGTTGTTAGAATCGCTTCGGAAATGCCTCCTGCCAGGAGATTGGCCTGCCCTACGCCCACTTCTGAAACCTGTTGAAAAACTTTAATCATGCCCAGAACCGTGCCCAAAAGTCCCAAAAGCGGCGAAACGCCCGCTACGGTTTCCAGCACCACCAGCCCCTTTTGCAGTACCCCCATCTCTTGACGTCCCTGATCCAGAATACCTTCTCTGACCTCTTCTAAGGACAAATGTCGATTGTCCAGCCCCGCGCGCATCACTGCAGAGAAGGGCCCTTTGTGCTGCCGACAGACACTCAGAGCCAACCCTATGTCTTCCGGTCCTTGAATATTGTCGATCACACTGACAATTTCGGGTCGGATGACGGCGCGATGGCGCAGTGCAAACCCCCGCTCAATTGCAATGCCCAAAGCCAGTACTGAGCACAAGGTCAGAGGATACATCATGAGACCACCCTGTTCAAATAGTGCCCAGCCCATATTATTGTCGCCTTTGCCCTTTTCCAAAAATTAAATATTCAAAAGTACCCACAATATCGAGGTACTCATCCGGGAAATCGGGTGGTAATGCCTTGAATGGTGCCGAGAGTTCAACAGCCTTCAGGCTCGTATCGCGCAACAGGCCATGGCCCTTATAGTTGATCAATTCGGGGCCTTCAAGCCGACCATCGCGCCAGATTCTAAATTTCACCTGGGTCGTGCCATCAATTATACCCAATTCGAATGCGCGGGGCGGATAAATATGGCGGTCAATATGTCGCTGGAGATATTTCATATAGGGCGCATAGTCCCATGCATACGTGCTCAGTTGCAAGCCACCGCGTTCGAGTGCACGGGTTTTGCGGTTGTCCAGGTCTATGCGAGGTTGGGGCAGTTCCCCACCCAGCACCGCGCGTTCTCGCTCTTTTCGCGCTTCATCGGGATTTTTCTGCAATATCTCCACAAAGCTAAAGGGATTGTCGGAGGTTTCCGATGCGCGGTCTGTGCTCTGTGTTTCACTGCGCGACTTACCCTGCGCTGGTGTCGCTATGTTCTTTGCCCGCGATATGCCCTCGGAAAATGGCGTGTGGCTTTCGGGCAAAGGAGCCGTTTGTTGATCGCGAGAGATATTATCGCGCTCTGCGAGCAACGAGGTTTCTTCGGGCGGGGCGTCGTCTCGATTTTGGGGCACATCGACAAATTCAAATGTCAGGGGCGGTGACACGGGTATTTTTTCTGGTTGCGGCACAATGATCGCAGCCCGCCACAGCGGGTTTTCCAGGAGCAGGATTATAATGTGCAACAGAATGGCTGCGGTATATGCCCAGAGATATGGATTGTCGAGTCGCATTACCATGTGCCTATTCCACCTTTGTTTTAGTTTGCTTCCGCGACTTCAATTGATTGCGAATGCATCTTTGCCCAGATGCCCTGGAACAAAGACAGGCACCCTACATAAAAAAAACCAGAGGCAAACAAAATCAGGAATGGTACGGGGAAATACAGTCCTTTCGCAATCGAATACGCCATGGCGGCCAGCAAATAAAAACCGAGTCCAATTTCCAAAAATGACGTCATATTTTTTCGCAGGGCGTAATTTTTGCGATACCAACTTCCATTCCGTCCGATAACGCGATACTTAGGGGTGCGGTTAAATGCGGTCTCGTGCCCTCGCAGAGCCTGAATTACTCCGCGCGCGTTATTCAATGAAATTCCCATGCCCAGGGCGAGTACGAATGGCAAATACAGGATGCGCGATTTCCAATCCGAATAAATTTCTCGTTGCGCGTGGATGTAGTATCTCGAGATCACGCCCGTTGCGCCTACAAATAGGGGAAAATCGATTATCAGCACCCTGATCCATCCCAGGTCTTCCCGCAGGACAATTGCGGGAAAAATGAGAATGGCGATCATTGCCATCAAACAATATGCGAAATTGGTTACCAGATGAAAAGCAGCTTCGCCCTTCACGCGCCAGGGGAGATGACTTTTCAACAGGGTCTTTAGTGTTTTTTTTGCTGTCTGGACAGAGCCTTTTGCCCACCGAAATTGCTGTGACTTCCAGGCATTTACTTCCACGGGAATTTCCGCCGGTGTTACGGTATTTTCAAGATAGACAAATCGCCAGCCCGCCAGTTGCGCGCGGTAGCTCAAATCGAGGTCTTCGGTTAAGGTATCGTGCTGCCAACCGCCGGCTTCATCGATACAAGCCCGGCGCCAGACGCCTGCTGTGCCGTTAAAATTGAAGAACAAACCCGAGCGGCTTCGCGCACCGTGTTCCATAACAAAATGGCCGTCGAGATAAATGGCCTGTACGCGTGTTAAAATGGAGTAGTCCCGATTCAGATGTCCCCAGCGCGTCTGAACCATGCCGACCTGCGGTTCGACGAAGTGCGGGATGGTTTTGTTCAAAAAGTCTGGTGGCGGCAGAAAATCGGCGTCAAAAATTGCGATCAATTCACCCCGTGCAACCCGCAATCCCTCCGCGAGGGCACCGGCTTTATACCCGGTGCGCGTGTTGCGGTGTATCAGCGCGATATCCAGTCCCGAACGTCGAAGTTCATCTACGCACTGTCTGGCAATGGCGGTTGTTTCATCGGTCGAGTCGTCCAGGACCTGAATTTCGAGGCGGTCGGTTGGATAATCCATTTTGGCGACCGCGCGAATCAGTCGCTCGACCACATAGCGTTCATTAAATACGGGCAATTGCACTGTCACAACGGGTAATTCATCAAAGGTGCCACGGGGATTGGGTTGTTTGCGACGGTGCTTGTAATAGAGGTGTACCATCAAGTGTCGATGCAGGCTTACGAGCATTAGCAATGCAAACACAAGGCTGTAAGTGGCCAGCAAAACGGATTGCCACCAGGCCATACAGATCTCCAAAATGAAAGTCAAATAGATGTATTACCAGCGCAGTGCAGCAAAATATATGGTTTGGATACGTTCCGTCAAAGTATTTTGTGCCAATGTCTCCGTGTTGTATAAAACATTGGGAAGCCTTCAAATCGCTTTGCCGATTACTTGACACAGACCGTCTGAGGTAACTATATTGGACTGCGATAAAATAGGTGCAATGAGCAGCGTTAAACCACAACTCCGATTGGATGGTCGGACTTAAAATAAAGGATTAAAACCGTGTACCAGGAATATTGGAATCTGACAGAATTGCCGTTTGAAAGTGTGCCGGATCCGCGTTTTTTTTATTCTTCAGGAGATCACCAGCGAGCATTGTTGCAAATGTTTTACGCGATTAATAATCGCATGGGGGCTGCCGTACTCACGGGCGACCTGGGCTGTGGCAAAACCGTTGTGAGTCGCATGCTCATCCATGAACTGTCATCAGACCAGTATGAAATCGCGCTTATAAATAGACCCAGTCTTTCGCCGATAGATTTTCTTCGAGATATGCTGGGGCAATTGGGGGTTGATATCCAATCGGACGCAAGAATGCAACGGGCGCTTGAGGTTCAGGCTGTCAAAAGTGCCAATGCGGGCAAATATACGGTCGTCATTGTTGATGATGCCGATGCAATAGAAGACGACAATACGTTTGAAGAGTTGCAATCTCTGTTCAATTTTCAACGCAACGGTCGTTTTTTTCTTACCCTTCTCCTCATTGGGCAGGCAGGTCTCAAGTACCGGGTCGAGGGCATTGAGTCATTGGCGCAACAGGTCGCGCGCCAATATCACCTCGCGCCGTTCAAGCGCGAAGAAACCGATGCTTATGTGCAAACGCGCCTAAAAAAAGCTGGAGCCGATCGATCCTTGTTCAACGAGGACGCGCTCGACGCGCTCTATCAAGCGTCCAATGGTGTTCCGCGAAATATAAACAATATTTGCGATGTTGCCCTGTTGCTCGGTTTTGATGCGAAGGCTAAAACCGTCGGAGAGGAACAGATAGAGAAAGCAGTTTATGCGGTTGATAATCTGTAATGGAAACGGAGGTTATTATGACACCGGAAGAGAAGTTTCGATTTGATTTGCAGGGATTTTTGGTTGTTAAAAATGTGTTGAGCGCAGATGAGGTGGATGCGTTGAATAAGTTGGCCGATGAGGTGTGGGCCGCTCCTGCCGACGAAAACGATGGGCATCGCCGCACGAGCCGCGTTTCAATGTGGGGTCCCGAGACGCAAGCGTTGTTCGATCATCCCAATGCGTTGCCGTATATGATTGAATTGCTGGGACCGACATTTCGCGTGGATCACGATTATTGCATTTTTATGAAGAAGGGCGCGAGACGCGGGCGATTGCACGGTGGGCCATCATTGCAGGCGGGTGTGCCGGGCGATCATTGGTACAAATACCACAATGGCGTGATGCGCAATGGGTTGACGGTGTTTACGTATAATCTCGCGCCCGCGCGCAAAGGGGATGGCGGCTTTGCCTGTGTTCCCGGGTCGCATAAGAGCAATTTTGTCAATATTCCCAGCGATGTGCGCAATTTTGAGCGACCGGCGCACTATGTGCATCAGCCCGAAGCAGAAGCCGGGGATATGATCATTTTTACAGAGGCACTGGTGCATGGAACAATGCCCTGGGAGGGCGAGCATGAGCGCCGTGCATTGCTGTATAAATTCAGTCCGGGACATTCGGCGTGGTCGCAGAATTATTACAATCCCGATGCGTATCCCAATGTGACAGATCAGCAGCGACGGATTATGGAGCCGCCATCAATTGGCGGGCGGGAAAAAGTCGTGATGTGATCGGAAAGGACATATTATGGGGCTTACAGCAAAAGAAGTTCTACAGTTCAAAGAGTTGGGTTATGTGGTTAAGGAGTCCATCTATTCTTCGGACGATTTGCAACTTCTGAAGGATGGGTTGACGGGTGCGGTTCAGGAGAAGTGCGATGAGTTGATTGCCGAGGGCGACCTGGATCGCGATTTTGCCGAGGCGCCGTTTGAGACGCGGCTGACCCGGATCCATCAATACAACCCGGAGGCTGCTCACAAGGTGTTGATGTCGATCTGGTCGGGCAGGTTTCACGGGCCGGGGATTTTGAAGGCGTTGCGGCATCGTCCTTTGATTGCGTGTATTGAGGATATTATCGGTCCCGATATTATGGGTACATCGATCTATCGCATACGTCCCAAGGTGCCGGGCTATTCGCGCGGGGAGGTGCCCTGGCATCAGGATGCGGGCTATTCAATGGCGCATTGTTATGAGTATTTGATGGTGACGTGCTGGATACCACTGGTGGATGCGACGCTGGATAATGGGTGTTTGTGGGTGATTCCAAAGGTGCAGGATAAGGGGATTATCCGACATTATACGGGTGGTCACGCGGGCTTTTTGGAAATTGCACCTGAAAATGTTCCCGAGGGCGCGATACCGGTGGAGATGTCGGCGGGGTCGGTTTTGTTTTTGACGAATTTGACACCGCATGCCTCGTTTGAAAATAAGACGGATGTTGTGCGGTGGAGTATGGATTTGCGATATCAGGATTTTAGCGTGCCGAGCAATATCGGCGAGGTGCCCGAAGATTATACGCCAGAGCGCGATCCTGTGACGATGGCGTGCCATCCGGGCGAGGCGTATTTCGTGATTCAGGATACGCAAAATTCCGAGCGAGAGATGCGAGATCCCGGGGAATTTGCTGCTTTGCGAAAAGCGTGGGATAGAAAGAAAGTTCATGCCCCCGGGCGCGGTTGGACGCCTTTGGGTGAGCGTCGTTGAATATGGAGGAGTGTATGAGTGAAGTAACTTATCGGGTTGAGAAATTGCACGGCAGGCCGATTGTCGATGGAAGTGATGTGCGGCGGCTCAGGATTGGGGCGGATCCCAATCGCTCGAGATTGCGCGGCGATGCGATGTTTCCCACGGTGGTTCGGATTCCCGACTGGGTGCCTGCACAAGATCGGGCACATCCGGATGCGAATTATTATCTCTATTGTGCGTCGCATCACGGGACGAGTATTCATATGGCGTGGTCAGATCGGGTGGATTCGGCGGATTGGACGCTTTTTAATGCCGGTCGGTTGGATGATCCGCGTTTTCCAGGGCGCGGGGTGTTTGATTTGCGGCTGGGCAATGAGACTGAGACGATTGATGTGGTGGATGGGATTGTGTTGAAGGGGCATGTGTCGTCTCCCGAGGTGATTGTGGATGAGGATAATCGGCATTTTATCATGGTGGTTCACGGGAGCAGCAATGATGGCCAGCGATCATTTGTGGCGACGTCGAAGTGCGGGTTGAATTTTAATCGTCCCGAGGTGGGTGGGGAAGAAGGCCATGGATTGAAGCGGTTGAAATTTGCGGATCGAAATTATTTGCGTGTGTTTACCTATCGTGGCGATTGGTACGGTTTTGCACAGCGCGGATTTTTTTTAGAGCCAGCTGATCCCGAACATCCGTGGGATGCGCCAGCGGGTTGGAATACGAGCGATCCTTTGTGGGTGTCTGCTGAATCATCGCCTATTGAAGATGATCTCGTCGCCGATGGGTTGGCGGGTGATCATCTCCCCAATGGGGGTTTGGGTCTGCGCCACGGGTCGGTGCGGGTGATGGAAGATGGCGAGACGCTGGAGGTGTTTTACAGTCGGAAATGGGAGGAGCCGGAGCGATTGGCAGGCGTGGCAGACGAGCTATCCCCCCGAGGATATGGTTCGCGCCGAGGAGGATTGGGAGGGCGATGTGGTGCATGATTCTTATGTGTTGAAAGAAAATGGTCAGTTGTATTTGTTTTATACCTGCTGGGAAGAGGATGCGATTGCAGTGGCGAAGCTGCATTGTGAATAACTGATGTTACGCATGTCTGGGTTTTTGTCATGCTGAGCGGAGTGAAACGGAGCCGAAGCATCTGTTCCACCTGTGTTGGTAGGAGATTCTTCGCCTCCACTACGTTACGGCTCAGAATGACAGGCGCATGATATTGTGCCTGTGCGTAACGTCAGTCGAATAATAGGGAGATTTTATGACACAGGTTCCTACACCCACCGAATGGGAGGACTATCTTTTTGACCTTCAGGGATATCTCGTTCTGAAGAATGCGGTTTCTTCAGAGTTGATTGCGGAGATTAATGAGACGGTCGATGAGTGGGTTGCTTTACAAGAGGCCGGACACAAGTGGATCGGGCATGTGCGCTGTAGCGATCCCGAACCTGTACAGGGTCCCGATATTAAGTTTGGCAATATTATTGAGGGTGGACCAGCTTTTGAGGCGTTGATCGATAATCCCAACTGGCTTGAGTATGTGAAGCGCTATGTCGATAATGATGGGTTATACATCTGGGCTAACCATTTGTCTGTGAGTCGGAAAGGCAGCTATGTACCTGTTCATTCCGGCGGGCACAACAGGAGTTATCGCACCAGCTTTGTCTATCACAATGACAATTTCTATTGTGGCAATTTCAATGTTCTGCTTGCGCTGAACGATATTGGTCCAGGGGATGGGGGTACTATGATTGTGCCCGGGTCACATAAATGTAACCTTAAAAATCCCCTGATTTTTAAGGAGGAGGATGGGCGACATAAGAATGTGGTTGAGGAAACGGAAATGACGCCCTTATTAAAAGAAATGCATCTCGATGCAGGAGATGCTGTTATTTTTACGGATGCCTGTACACACGGTGCCAGTGTGCGGACCAATGACGGTGAGCGCAGGATCCTGATCTATCGGTATTCTTCGTTTTGGACGAAAAATGCTCAAGGTTTTGAACCTTCGGAAGAATTGCTCGCCAGACTTACACCCGAGCGCAGAAAAATTATCCGTCCTATCACGCCTGTAAAACCACCTGTGCAATCCGTGTCTGCATGATTTTTTAAGGGATATGACTATGACAGCCACGCCGAATGAATGGGATGATTATCGCTTTGATCTTGAGGGTTATCTCATTATAGAGAATGCTGTGCAGCCAGAGCTTATTGCCGAGATCAATGAGAAGATCGATGAGTGGTCTGCGTTGTGCGATGCTGGTGAGGAATGGTTGGGGAATGTTCATATGAGGCGAAATGAAAACACCAACGGTCACAGTGTGGGTTTTTGGAATGTTATCGAAGGTGGTTCGTGTTTTGAGGCGTTGATCGATAATCCCAACTGGATCGAATTTGTCAAGCGGTACGTCGATAATCACGGTTTGCATATCTGGATGAATTTTCTTCCGATTATCCATCAAGGGAACCATGTGAGGTTGCATTCGGGCGGTCATAACAAAATGTATCGCACGAGTTTTAAATATCACGACAATAACTTTTTTTGTGGCAATTTGAATGTCATTTTAGCACTCAACGATATTGGTCCAGGGGATGGTGGGACACTGGTCGTTCCCGGGTCCCATAAGTCCAATCTTCCAAATCCGCTGGTGCACCAAAAGGGGCAGGGCAGGAAGGATTATGTTCTTGATCCAGGTGATATGGCGTCCTATCTCAAGGAAGTGCATCTCAAGGCGGGAGATGCCGTTGTGTTTACAGACGCGCTTATTCACGGTGCCAGCGTGCGGACCAATGAGGGGGAACGCCGTGCATTGATTTATCGGTATTCTTCTCATTGGACCAGAGATCGTTTTGGGTATGAATACTCCGATGAGTTGGTGGCGAGGTTAACGCCTGCCCGCAGAAAGATTATTCGCCCGATTGAGCCATCAAAACCACCGGTTACGCAGTTTGAGGAAGGAATAGGGAGATCCGTATGACATCGCCGAATATTATCTATATCATGCTGGATGAGTGGGGGTTCTTTGAATGGTCCGCGATGGGACATCCTATTCTTCAGACGCCCAATATCGACAAGATGGCGTCCGAGGGCATCCGGTTTACTCAGATACTTGCGGGAGGCAATGTCTGTGCGCCAACGCGCTGTGCATTGATGACGGGTCAGCATACGGGCCATACAACGA
>JAGWBW010000356.1 GCA_021295695.1 Candidatus Latescibacterota bacterium | reverse complement strand
CTTCTGAATAACCGGCGTTTTTCGCGCTTCCATCCGTGCTTGCGTTGTTTCAATCCTTGTTCTTGTGGAATATCCTTCTGAATGTCTTTTGGCGCGCTCGCGTCCTGTGTGATCTTCGAGAGTTTCAATCCTTGTTCTTGTGGAATATCCTTCTGAATTTGGGACATGCGGTTTTTCGTGTCCCCTCCGAGTTTAGTTTCAATCCTTGTTCTTGTGGAATATCCTTCTGAATAAAGTATTTCCGTGCGCGTTGCCCAATTCCCTGAACGTTTCAATCCTTGTTCTTGTGGAATATCCTTCTGAATTGAGTAGCCTGGAGACGCTGATTAGACGGTAACATACGGTTTCAATCCTTGTTCTTGTGGAATATCCTTCTGAATGATATTGATTTTATGGATGATGTCATGACACCGTGGTTTCAATCCTTGTTCTTGTGGAATATCCTTCTGAATCGCATTTTATGTATATCGTTTGAAACGACAACAGGTTACGCGAATTGACTGATGGACAAAGTCTCGGTTTGATACGCCTTTTTCGCTTCTAAACACAGACATTTTGCTCTCCTTTACAGAATGGAATTTTCCCAACGTCTTGATTTTTAATGGATTATGCCATTGTCATTCTTATACGCAAATATTTTTGTAGCAACAGCCGGTTTGAATAATGTCGAGAATTTCAGCCACAATTTGTTGCGCGGTGATTTCTTCTGCCTCTCCAATTGGGACTTCTGCCAAGCGACTCCCACCGCGAATGTAGGCAATATATCCACGGGACACGGGCTTTTGATAGGCTTCGCGGGCCAGCAGTCCGTAGAGTATAATTTGGATGCGATGGGTTTTGAAAGCATTCTCGCGATAGGGTGAATATTTGTAATCCAGAGGTGCGAGACTGCCATCTTCCAAAGTCAAGACTTCATCTACAACCCCGCGCACGCCAAGGCTGGGCGATGCCAGATACACATTGAGATCGCGGTCAACAACGCCGATTTTTTTGCGTAAGTAAAATCGGTTTTCTGTTTCGCGGCGTTTGTGAACTTCCCGGCCTTTGAGCACTTTGAAGCGGCGGTCTTCAAACTGCGGGATGTTGAGCACATTCATGTAGTAGGTGAAGCGCGGACAATAGATATGCTCAATCACCTCTGACGGCGTGATCATGGTGGTTGTTTCGGTATCGCTCACAGGAACATGCTCCTCACATCGTCGGTAACCAGCTTTTCGTCAAAAGCCTGGCCTTGTAGGATCACTTTGCGAAAGTCCATCGCGCACATGGGAAAGATGTACACGCTGTCGGTTTCCTCATCAATCTGGTCTTCAATACGCATTGAAAGTTCGTCCAGGCGATTGTGTTTGACTGTGCCGAGGAAGACGGATTTTTGAACGCGATAGAGGCCAGCTTCTTTGCAGGATTTGACCACATGTCGGCGACTTTTGTCATTGGAGATGTCGTAGAGTATCCAGGTAAGTGATTCATCAGATTTCATGGGATCATTCCTTTGTGTTTGAGTCTTGTTCGAGCAGGTTATTGGCGATGCGGTGCAGGTCAAATTGGATGCTGTCTCGCCGCGTGATGTTGCGTCCTCGATAGCGGATGGCTGTGTCGAGATAATCGGTAAATGTTTCGATGAGTACGGCTTTGCCTTCTTTGTTCAGGGTAAGGCCATTGCTCAATTTATCGAATTGACTTTGTTTGATTTTTCGCGCGGAGAAGAGACCGATAACGGTTTCGTCGGCCCAGATGCGATATTGTTCAATGAGGTCAAAAACAAGTGATGGCTTGTTGTAGTGGTCGGTGTGGATAAAGCCGATGTAGGGATCGAGTCCCGAGAGCAAACAGGCGCGTTCAACGATGCCGTAGAGCATGCCGTACGAGTAATTGAGCAAACAATTGAACGGGTCTTGAGCCGGGTTGCGGCTGCGCCCTTCAAAGCGGTAATGGACGGGTAAAAGCAGGGATACGGCCTCCCAATAGGTGCGCCCAGCCCGACCTTCCAGGCCGAGTAAGCTCTGGCGCATGGTGTCGATGCCGGGTGACTCTGTATCAGCACATGCATTGTCTGCAAGGTCCTGGGTTTGCTCTTGGAGCGTTTTGAGACTGCCAATGGCCTCAGTAAGCGGTGCCGAAAGCCGCGTGCGTCTGTCGCGCATGCGCGTAAGCAATGCAATCTGATTGTCGAATTTACGCCCGATCCAGCCGAGGGCGAGTTGCACGCCGAAGTCGGTTTGCGCTACCGCGAGTTGCAAGCGGCGGATAGCTGTTGTAGAACCCGGTCGTCCGTGCCACACGCGACCAAAGGGATCGCCGTATTTGTCGAGGAAGAGGATGTCGATGTTCTTCTCCACGGCAAGTTGCACCGCATCCGACGAAAACGCTGCGCCTGTTGAGATGAGAATAGAACGCACTTTGCGAGCGGAAATT
>JAGWBW010000355.1:3686-5469 GCA_021295695.1 Candidatus Latescibacterota bacterium | reverse complement strand
CCATCCCATCCATCGCTCAGGTCTGCGTGAATATCGAGGATGTCCGCCTGGTGTGCGGCAGCGTGGAGTCTGGTGTCGTCAGACATGGCGTCCAATTGTCCAAATCCGATATTTTCTCTGAGTTTCAGATCGAATTTTGCATAGTCTTGAAAAACCGCTGCAACGCGACTTTGCACTTCTTCGGGTGGTCGTTTATCTATATCTCCATCCACCATGTAGATCTCGCCCGTGTCGGGAACATATAATCCGATGAGTAATTTCACCAATGTGGTCTTGCCGGCTCCATTTTCTCCTACTATAGCGATTTTCTCTCCGGCTTTAATTTGTAAGTTCACATTTTTAACTACGGGATCAGTTCTCGATGGATAGGTGAAAGTAATATCCTGGGCTGTGATGGCGAGTCCCCGTTTTGTGTTGGATGTCTGTTCAATGTGGGGCGCACTGATCTTCCCGACAGGTTCTTTCTCCTGCTCTTTCGCATGCGCGAAAAACTCGAATGCATCGCCCAGAAATTCCGAGTGTTCGAGTATATCGCCCACGCTCTGGACGGTGCCCTGTAAAAAATTTTGGAAACGCGTCGCATAGCTGATCACTACGGCCAAATCGCCAATTGTGGCTTGTCCCATAACAACGGAATAGATAATTAGAGATAGCGCACCGGCATAGCTCAGCCATTCCCAGAAGCCTCCAAATGCATGATAGCCCGCGTCTCGTTTATAGACATCCAAAACGTCTTTTTCGCGCGTTCGCCATGAATGCGTCCAACGGTTGTGCAAAAATCTCGATAAATCGAAGAGGCGCACTTCAGCCGCGGCCTGTCGGTCTGTGAGCAATTCCTGGTAATAATGTTGCAGTCTGTCGGTCAATGTGTGTTTTCTTTGCACATCGTACACCATATGGGCGCGTTTTGATTGCAGGAGAAGAGAGGGGATAATGCCAAGTGCCATGATTGGGATGATCCACGGATGCACGACAAACAAAGTGCCAGCAATTGAAGCGGCAATGGAAAACTGCCAGAGGGGAAGGAGCATGCCATTGAGCAATTCTGTGAGGCGGTCGCCCAAATTGTTGTTCGCCCGTCGGAGGCAGTCGTAAAACGTGCTGTCTTCAAATCGGATGAGCGGTGCGTTGGCGGCTTGTTCGTAAATGCGCGATTGTATGTGATAAGTCGCGTGGTCGCGGAGATAGACCATGATGATCGGACGCATCATATTCATGGTCATTTCAACCAAAATGGCTGCGATGTAGAGGAGCATATAGGTTGGAATATCCCAGGCACCGGGCGCGGGGGATTCGACGAGGGCATTGATCAGTCCTCGCATAGCCAGGACATAGGCAATGTAAGAAAATCCCGGTATCACTGTCGTGGCGATTAGAACGACAAAAGCAATGGGATGTGCGTGCCAAAGTTCGAATACCATAGCGACAATAGGACGCCACAGGCTTTTTCGTTCGGATGATTTTTCCTGGCTCATCGGTACCACCTCGCTTGAGATTCAAATAGCTCTGCGTACTCGCCACCTTCGCGCAATAGCTGGTCGTGTGTGCCTTCTTCCACAACGGTTCCTCCGCGAAAAACGAGGATGCGGTCTGCCAAACGCGCCATGCCGAGTCGGTGGGCGATCATCAATGCGGTGCGTCCAGCAGCGAGTTCCCGAAAGCGTTCAAAAATTGCGAGTTCTGCCATTGGGTCCAGGGCGGCAGTGGGTTCGTCGAGGACGAGTACTTCAGAATTTCGGAAAAAGGCTCTTGCGAGTGCTACGCGTTGCCACTGCCCTCCCGA
>JAGWBW010000355.1:2058-3300 GCA_021295695.1 Candidatus Latescibacterota bacterium | reverse complement strand
ATGGCGCAGGGGTTTTGGAAATGGTCTGGTATTTTTTGTTGGGTCAGCAGATGGGGTACTGTATTCGGGCAGGTCGAGAAAATGGCGAAGGTCTGACGCATATCCCGATGATTCCCCCAACTGGCGAAGTGCCAAAACGATCAGATACATGGGATCGAGTATGCCCGAAACTGCTTGAAAAAAGATCGTATAGAGACCGGGAGATGCATCTACAGATGGACTGACGGCAATATAGTATAAGGCACCGATACTTGCCAGAATGGCGATGCCATACGTACCAAACTGTTTGAGATCTACCCGGATAGCCTCACGGCGCAATTCATTTCTGGAGTCCCAATAGAGTTTTGTCCATCTGTCGATCAAGTAAGATTTTAAATCATAGAGGCGCGCCTCTTTAGCTGTATTGCGGTCGGCCATTATGGCGCCGTAATAATCTGCCAAACGCCGCTTAAATGTTTGGCGACTCAAGACAGACCAGACATCCTGGCCGCCTTTCATGGCTATCCAGATAGACACGCCTGTAAGTCCCACTACGCCTATCAGGATAAATGGATGGATGACCCAGAGGACTGCGCCATATCCGATGAAGCTGGAGAGGTTGCGGACGACGCTCATGATCTGGTCTAAAATATCAGGTCCTTTTTGTTCGGTTTGAGACATGGCGCGCGTGAGTTCATCGTAATAGCCCGTGTGCTCGAATTGTTCTAATGAGAGGCGAGGGGCTTTGACGATGACGAGGCGGGTCAGTTCCCTACCTGCGGCTTGTTGGAATTTACCGCTCAACCATGGGTCTATCCACCCGACCAATCGCTGAATAAAAAGTCCCGCGAGAAGGAAGGTTAGATAGGTAAATACCGGGTTCAGTGACCCGCTGGATCGAACCACATTGGTAATCCACAGGTTGATGGGCAGTACGAGGCTGCGGATAAGGGATGTAAACGCCCATAAGAGAGCCGGTGCCGGTGCGATCTTCAGGACGAAGCGCAATAACCAGATCAGATTCAGGAATTGTTTGAAGGACCCGAGGCGGTCTGCCCTGAATACTGGCGTGGGCTTGGGCTGCGCGGAAGGGTGGTGAGTATTGGGGGTATTCATAGAAATGGCTCACTCATATCTCAGGGCGTCAACGGGATTGGTACGGGCGACTTTCCACGCCTGATAACTCACTGTGGTCAATGCGATGAATAACGCCAGAAAACCACTCAATACAAACGCCCATATCTCCAGATCAATGCGATAGGC
>JAGWBW010000355.1:0-1891 GCA_021295695.1 Candidatus Latescibacterota bacterium | reverse complement strand
AAAGATGGCGAGGATGGAGAAGAGGCCAAAGAGTGTGCCTATCTGTTCTTCTATGCGATATAGTGTGTCGTAATCGTCGTCGAGAAAGGAATAATCGAATGGCGCATTCGGTACGACCTCGTGCCATTGGGTTTTTAGAAACTTCAGTGTGCCAGCAATATCGTCCGAGCGTATCCGGAGGGAAAGGTAGTCTGTCCACCCTCCTCCCATCATGATCACAAGCGGTTCAATTTCATGATGGAGAGACTTATAATGAAAGTCCTTCACTACCCCCACGACATCTCCCTGAACCTCCACTTTCAATCCGCCACCTTCTGGATAGACATTTTCAAACTTTTGATTGGCGCAGGAAGTCCAGCCCAATTTCTGCATAGCAGCTTTATTGAGGATAAATGCGCCATTCCGATCACTTCCAATATTCTCCGAAAAAGCTCTCCCTTCTAAAACTTCAATACCATAAGTCTGGATAAACTCGTGATCTACATGCATCACGTTCATTAGCAAAGCATCTTTTTCTCTGGGATCCAGGGAAGGGCGGAAAAGATGGGCGGCAACCTCTCGCCCTGGTACGGCAGAAGACGCCGATACATTTAATACAGCTGCATGCGCTGATACTGTGGATCTATATCGCTTCATCAACTGTCTATCGGGAGATGGCATAACAATCACATGTTCTTGATTGAAGCCCAGTTTCTTGTTTTTGATGTAATCCGATTGATGGTAAACGATAACAGTTCCAATAATAAGAATGATCGAAACGACAAACTGAAATACGACGAGGGTTTTTCGGGAACTGGATGTCTTCAACCCCCGCTTCAGTGAGCTTTTTAACACCTCTATTGGCTGAAAAGCCGAGAGGAATAGGGCGGGGTAAACCCCAGAGAGCATGCCCGCAAACAGCGCAACCCCGAGCAGAGCAAACAACACATCCCAACTTCCCGTGTAATCCAATACCAATTCGCGTTGGATAAAGGCATTGAACGCAGGAAGTGAGACTTCAACGACAAGGCCAGTAATATCGATTCGCCTATAAACTGACGGATTAACTGTGCGCGGTTTGCGCCAACGACTTTTCGCATGCCAACCTCTTTTGACCGGGTCGCTGAGCGAGCCGTGGAGAGGTTCATAAAATTGACGCAGGCGAGTATGAGCACGAAAAGGGCAATGATCAGGAAGAGATAGACATACCGAATATCGCCGTTGGGACTCATTTCAAATTCCAGGTGGGAATGCAAATGAATATCGGTTAATGGCTGTAGAAAAGGCTTGATCTGGCCCCCTGCTGCCTTGAGTTGTTTCCCTATGTGTCTCTCGATAAAATCAGGTAATTTTGTTTCTAACTCGTCGGCAGCGTGGTTGTCTTGCAAGAGCAGATAGGTATAATAATCGTGGTCAATCCAATCCTTACGCTTGATGGGCGATGCCAGAAAATTGAACTGTAAATGGGTATTTTGATCCGTGTCTTTCAAAACACCGGTAATCTTAAATGCTTTATTGTCCACCGAAAGGGTCTGTCCCATCGGATCCCGGCCACCAAAATATTTCCGAGCCATCTTTTCTTTCAGGACAATGGAATAGGGTTCCTGGAGTGCCGTTTGAGGATCTCCTTTGCTCAGTGGAAAATCGAAGACCCGGAAGACATTTGCATCGGTGAACAAGACGCCTCTTTCATAGAAATGATTCTGCTGGTTTGCAACAGGCGTTTTTTCATCATTTCTGAAAAACCGAACAGCATCTACGACGGTGGGATAATCTTGAACGAGAGCTGGTCCCATTGGGAATGATGTAATTGCAATTCGACGTGTTTGCCCTGCTATATGTGTCTCTTCGGCGAGCCGATAGATTCGCTGCGCGTGTTCGTGGTGCTGGTCATAGCTCAGTTCATCTTGCA
>JAGWBW010000354.1:934-2718 GCA_021295695.1 Candidatus Latescibacterota bacterium | reverse complement strand
GCCACTGGTTTGCTATTGATGGATGTCCACAGCTTAACCCTGGGCATGGATGAAAAACGCCGCCGGTTTTGGCGCGTGCCCCCGCAGTGGAAAAAATGGATGGGATGCGTAGATGTCGTACAAATGAATGAGCAAGAAGGCGCTTTGCTCGCTGGCGAAACACTCGATAGCAAAGATGCAACACGCCGTTTTGCAAAGCGAGTATTGTGCGCGGGACCCTCGGTATTGATGATCACGCGTAGCAATCGCGGTTCTGAGACAATTTTTCAGAATGATCGCTCAGACATTGTAATCGACCCGTTCGATCCCGCGCCCATAGCTGAACCCTGTGACGAAACCGGATGTGGCGACACCTTTTTAATGGGATACACCTGGGCCTTCTTGCAAACGGGCAATCGCGCCTTTGCCAGCCAATTTGCCAATCGGGTGGCGGGTATCAACGTGTGTTTGCGCGGCATTGAAGGCATTGCAAAAATAAGCCAATTCTTAACCCCCGAAGACCTGCCTATGCAGGACACTCAGACAGGTCACTGCCGTGTTAAACGGCATTCCCCCCGGTCCTGAAAGGAGGGCCTGATGCAAGAATATCAATTTCCAAATCGTCCAAATTTCGATTTGCAATTCAACCCCAAGTTAATCTATTACGGGTTGATTGCACTGGCGTTGCTCTGGTTGGCCAGTGGCATCTATACGGTGCGACAAGATGAGCAAGCAGTGGTATTTCGATTCGGACGAGCGGTGAGCCTGGAAGATCCCGGCATCCACTACCACTGGCCCACACCTATCGAACGCGTTGAAAAAGAGCGCGTATCAGAGGTAAAACGTCTCGAGGTCGGTTTTCGCACCATCAGCGTGAGTCCCACGCCGAGATACCAGAAGGTCTCAGCCGAATCCGCGATGTTGACTGGCGACGAGAATATCGTCGATGTAGAACTGATCGTACAATATCGCATCCGCGATTTAGAGGACTATTTGTTCCAGGTCAACGATCAGCGAAAAGCCATCAAAGACGTGACCGAGGCCGCATTGCGTCAGGTCATTGGGCAACGCACCATCGATGAGGCTCTCACAGAGGGCAAGCTGGAAATTCAGGAAGAGATACTGAAACAGGTTCAACAGGTTCTGGATCTCTACAAAATCGGCGTGCGCGTCGATCAAGCCAAGTTGCAAACCGTGTCTGTACCCCAGGAAGTAGATCACGCATTTAAGGACGTCGCCAACGCGCGAGAAGACCGCGAAAAACTCCGCAATGAGGCCGAAGCCTATCGCAACGATATTATCCCAAAAACGCGCGGTGAAGCCGAAAAGATGATCCGAGGAGCCGAAGCCTATAAAGTCGAGCGGGTCAAGCGCTCACAGGGCGATGCAGACCGATTCGTCGAGGTGCTCAAAGAATATCGCAAGGCAAAAGACGTGACCGAAACGCGAATGTACCTCGAAACAATGGAAAAAATTCTGCCCGGCATGCAAAAATACGTCGTCGAATCCGACGGCAAGGGCGGTATCCTCAACGTTCTCAATCTGCAAAAGCCAGTTGGAGGAGGAAATTGATATGCGCAACCTCGTAACTCTGGCGGTCATTTTGATCGCAGCGAGTATTTTACTGAATTCATCGTGTTATATCGTGGATGAACGCGAACAGGTCGTTGTCACAGAATTTGGGCAACCCGTACGCACCGTACAGTCTCCGGGCCTGCATTTTAAAATTCCGTTTATCCAACAATTACACACCTTCGAAGATCGCCTGCTGTACAGCGATGCCGATCCCAGACAGATTTATACAC
>JAGWBW010000354.1:0-820 GCA_021295695.1 Candidatus Latescibacterota bacterium | reverse complement strand
GAGAAGAACTCGGCCAACGCACGCTGGTCGAGATCGTAGCGACGCACCGCGAAGAAATCATGGAAAAAGTGACCGAGCGGTCCCGTGAGACAGCACTCGCACTGGGCATTGATATTCTCGACGTGCGGATTAAGCGCGCAGATTTGCCGCGCGAAAACAAAAACAACGTGTTTGAACGCATGCGCGCCGAACGCACGCGGCAAGCCAAAGAATACCGCGCCGAAGGTGAGGAAATGTCCTTGAAAATTCGCGCGGAAACCGACCTCGAAGTAACGCGCCTCACATCTGACGCCCTGCAAAAATCGCAGTTGATCCGCGGCGAAGGCGATGCTGAAGCATTGCGTATCTATGCCGATGCCTTTGAACAAGACCCTCGTTTTTTTCAATTTTGGCGCACCCTCGAAGCCTATGAAAAAACCCTGAGCTGGCGCACCCTCGAAGCCTATGAAAAAACCCTGAGCGAAGGAACGACCATCGTGATGCCACCCACCAGCGATTTCTTCAAATACCTGACCAAAAAGCGTCCGCGGTAGGGATGGACCGCAGGTGCGAGTTTAAAAACCCGCACCTGCGCCTCAACGAGGCAACCCCCATGTCCGCCCGTTCAACGAAAATCTCGTATCTCTGCATTCTCCTCCTCTTCTCTTTTTCCGCAACAAACGCGACGGAATGGCACAGATTTGAACGCGATGGCCTCGCGTTATACCTCGCGCATACCGATACGGCTCGGGCACAGACATTCTTGAACGCGCTCCTGATTGGGCGCAATGAAATCCGGCGCAAACTGGGCGGCACGCCCGCAATTCCCATAGAGGTTTAC
>JAGWBW010000353.1:1908-2347 GCA_021295695.1 Candidatus Latescibacterota bacterium | reverse complement strand
AATTACTTTGTTGTAGCGATTCGCAATTTGATGCGAAAGAAGCTCTACACATTCATCAATGTGTTCGGCCTCGGCCTGGGGCTTGCTGTATCTTGATGGCTCTGTTTGTCAAACACGAATGGTCACGCGATCGGTTTCACGAAAACCACGACAAGATGTTTCGGTTGGTAGCGCAAAGACTTCAATTAGACGGGAAGGCGATTCCATTTAATATCTGGGATACAGTGTATCCGCTTATGGTTGTCGATGAGTTGGAAGATGAGATTCCAGGTATAGAACAAGCCTGTGCATTTATGCGGCACACGAGGAGTAAAATCACAAGGGGGGAAAAATCTTTTCGGTCAGCCATGGGGTTTGTGAGTGGTGGTTTGTTTGCGCTGTTTACATTTCGTTTTTTGTGAGGTGATCCTACAACAGCACTCGCGCATCCAGATGGGTT
>JAGWBW010000353.1:0-1784 GCA_021295695.1 Candidatus Latescibacterota bacterium | reverse complement strand
GATAAAAGCGGAAAAAGACTTTGGACTTGCAAGACGTTACAACGATGCAAGTGCGTGGATCTTTGTGCAAATAGGTGAAATAAATGCTTCTCGCGTGCTTGACGATCTCAATCACTGGAGAAAAAAAGAAAAATTGCGGGAAGAGATATTCGACAACAAACCATTTAACTTTATTCTCCAGCCCCTGACGGATGTGTACTGGAATACAGACATTCCCAATCACTATGGACCGCAGGGCAATCCAACAGGGGTTTATATCTTGTGGGGACTTGCCTGGCTGGTCTTGCTCATTGCGTGCAGCAACTTTATTACCCTATCGGTCGCAGAGTCTTCCGGGCGGGCAAAAGAAGTGGGGTTACGCAAAGTGGTAGGCGCCAAACGCAGTCAGATTATTCAACAGTTTTGGAGCGAAGCACTGGTGTTGTGCTTCTTGGGTTTGCTCGTGGGCACTGCACTTGCCGAAATCCTATTGCCGGTTTTCAATGGATTTGTACATCAAAAATTGACCCTCGCTTATTTTGACGATTGGTGGGTATTGCTGCTCCTGCTCGGCATTGTCGGGCTAATCGCTGGCAGTTATCCCGCTCTGGTCTTATCGCGATTTCAACCTGTTTTAGCCATAAAAGGCGAAGTACGCCCTGGTGGCCGTAGCCTTTTGACACGTACGTTAATCATTCTGCAATACGCGGCATCCATAGCCCTCATCGTTGGCACAGGTGTGATGCTTCAACAGCAGGATTATGTGCGGAACAAAAACCTGGGCTTTAACAAAGAGCAAGTCGCCATTATTCAGGCAAAGTGGCGGACAGCCCAATCTTATAAGCAGGCCATTGTAAACGACCAACGCATTGCGGGTGTTACGATTACAGACCGCACACTTATCGATGGTTATTCTTCGACACGTTTCAAGTTTCCTGACGGCTCGATGGTTACGGTAAAGGTGATTGGCGTAGATGTCGATTATCTATCCACTTTGGAGATACCACTTCTCGCTGGTCGCAACTTTTCGAAAGACCATCCCACAGATTTAACTAAAGCTGTATTGATAAACGAAACTCTGGCGAAGAAACTGGGCGTTGAGAACCCGGTGGGAGAAACGCTGACGGGCTTTAAAAGGGATGGTGGCTTTAGAGATCCCGTTGTTATTGGTTTGGTGCGCGATTTTCACATAAAATCTTTGCACAACAGGATTGAGCCGCTGGCATTGATGATGGAAAATTATAAATACGGCCCGTTTTTACTCATCCGCATGCGCTCAGGCCAAATTTTTCAAACAATTGACATGCTCAAAAGCACATGGGAAAAGGTCGCGCCTGATAGCCCCTTTGAACTCTCGTTTTTGGATGAAAGCCTGAATCAACAGTATGCCAATGAAGTCTATTGGTTCCGCGTATTGAGCCATTCGGCTCTGGTGGCCGTCCTGCTTTCGTGTTTGGGATTGTTCGGGCTGGCGTCACTGGCGGTTGCGCGGCGGACAAAGGAGATTGGAATTCGGAAGGTACTTGGGGCTTCTGTGCATCATGTGATGTGGTTGTTTTCCAAAGATTTTATCAAGTTGCTACTGGTCGCCAATATCATCGCCTATCCTGTTGCCTACTGGATGATGAATCAATGGCTGACCAATTTCGCGTATCGCATTGAACTGGGCATAGGCGTTTTTGGCATCGCCGGGATACTGACCCTCCTCGTCGCGCTGTTGACGGTGAATTTTCAAACATTGAAAGCCGCGCGCCGCAATCCCGTGGATGCGTTGAGAGATGAATGAGATGATGTCGCTAAACAGC
>JAGWBW010000086.1 GCA_021295695.1 Candidatus Latescibacterota bacterium | reverse complement strand
CTCATTGTTTTGCCCTCTGGTCCAGAGCCTCCAGAAGAGGTAAAGCGCAAAGGTGGGTATCACCGCGATGGCGGTTCGTCCTCTCGGGAAATGACCGAACCCCATCCGCGTATTTTGCTCAAAATTGCCTATGCCATCAGCGACCAGACAGATCCCGCATCGGGGGCGACGCAACTCGTGCCCGGGAGCAATCGGCTGTTTGGCAGGCCTGCGATTGATCCGGCAACGGGGCATCCGAGAGGGGCGATCAATATGAATGTCAAAGCTGGCTCGGCATTCATTTTTGAACAGCGCACCTATCACGGTATTGGCAGAAATTGGTCGGGTTTTCCGCGCAAGACCATTTTTATGGGCTATGCGTATCGCTGGGTCAAGCCTATGGATTATATCAATATGCCCGATGAACTCGTTGCGCGGGCAAATCCCGTTCAAAAACAACTCCTGGGCGCAGTCTCCGATCCGCTGAGTTTTTATATTCCGCAAGCAGAAGATGTGCCTCTCAAAGAGCTTGTGGAAAATGGTGTTTGATTACTCGTCTGTAACACATCCCTCCGAAGCCGTTTTTACGTTTTTGATGTATTTGTAAAGGGTGCCGCGGTTGGCTTTGTACGGCGGTTGGGTCCAGGCTGCACGGCGTTTTTCGAGTTCTTCGGCAGAGACGTCCATGTTGATCTCGCCTTTTTGACTGTCGATGGTGACCTGGTCGCCGGTTTGGACGAGGGCGATGGGGCCGCCCTCGATGGCTTCGGGAACGACGTGGCCGATGAGAAAGCCGTGCGATCCGCCCGAAAAGCGCCCATCGGTAATCAGTGCCACATCCTGTACCAATCCCGCGCCGGCCAATGCGGACGTGGGAGTGAGCATTTCCGGCATGCCGGGTCCGCCTTTGGGTCCTTCGTAGCGGATAATGATGACATTGCCTTTTTCGATCTTGCCCTGTTCGAGGGCGGCGAGCATGTCTTCCTCGCAGTCGAATACATTGGCCGCACCTTTGAAAACCTCGCCTTCTTTGCCTGTGATTTTTCCGACTGAACCTTCCGGTGCCAAATTCCCACGCAAAATTTGTAAGTGTCCCGTTGGCTTGATGGGGTCATTAAAGGGGCTTACGATGTCTTGCTGTCCTTCTCCCGTGCCATAAGGGGGAAGGCCTTTTATATCGGCGAGATTTTCGGCAATTGTTTTGCCCGTTACGGTCATCTGGTCGCCGTCGATGAGATCGGCGTCGAGGAGGAGTTTCATCATTGCGGGTGTTCCGCCGATGTCGTGAAGCTCTTCCATGACATAACGCCCAGAGGGCTTGAGGTCACATAGGAGGGGTGTTTCGTTGGATATGTGTTGAAATTCATCGATGTTGAGGTCTATGTCATAAGCTCTGGCAATGGCGAGCAGATGGAGCACGAGGTTGGTGGATCCGCCCGTGACGATGGCGAGGCGGATGGCGTTGAGAAAGGATTGCTTGGTGACGATGTCGCGCGGTTTGAGGTCGGCTTCGAGCAGGGCGCGAACAGCGTGACCGGCGTGGATACATTCGGCGTGTTTGTCGGGGTCTTCGGCGGGTGTGCACGAAGAATAGGGCAGGGAGAGGCCCATACACTCGATGGCGCTGGCCATGGTATTGGCGGTGTACATGCCACCGCAAGCACCGGCACCCGGGCAGGCGTGTTCGACGATTTCCTGGCGTTCGGTATCGCTGAGCGAGTCTGTGAGAAATTCGCCGTAGCTTTGAAAGGCGGAGATAATGTCGAGTTTGCGTTCTTCACCTTGAATGGTGGCGCAACCGGGCTTTATTGTGCCGCCATAGATCATCAGGGCAGGACGGTTGAGGCGGCCCATTGCCATGACCACGCCGGGCATGTTTTTGTCACAGCCGGGCAGTGCGATCAGGCCATCGTACCACTGCGCGCCCATGAGGGTTTCGATAGAGTCGGCAATGAGGTCGCGGGATTGAAGAGAATAGGACATGCCATCTGTGCCCATGGATATGCCGTCGGATACGCCGATGGTGTTGAAGCGCATGCCAACGCACCCGGCTTCGGTGACGCCTTTTTTTGTTTCGGCGGCGAGGTCGTTGAGGTGCATGTTGCACGGGTTGCCTTCGTACCAGACCGAGGCGATGCCGACCTGTGCTTTGTCCATGTCGGCACGCGTCAGCCCCGTGGCATAGAGCATGGCCTGAGATCCGCCCTGGGATTTTTTTTGGGTGATTTGAGAGCTGTACTTATTCAGTCTTGCCATTGAAGAGTTCCTTTCGTAGATAGGACTTTTGATTTGTCTTATTTTTCCAGGGTTGTAATTTAACCGAATTGTGGGAAGCGTGTCAACAAGGGTGTGGAATATGGAATATGTGTTGCAGGATTATTTGCGCGTGGGACTGGATCTGGTGTTTGTGGGGTTTAATCCGAGCTTAAGGTCTGCGGAAGTTGGTTATTATTACGCGGGGCGTGGCAATCAGTTTTGGCCGTTTTTGTACGAGGCCGGGCTGACAGATCGATTGTTGGAGCCGCGGGAAGATGCGACTATTTTGGATTATAATATCGGGCTGACAGATATTGTGAAGGGGCGAGCGACGCGGGGGATTGGAGATCTGACGGATAGTGATTATGTGTCGGGTTTTGAATTGTTGAGGGAAAAAATGCGGAGGTATCGACCGCGGGTGATTTGTTTTAATGGGAAGAGCGGATACGCTAAGGTGATGGGCGGGAAGCGAGATTACGGTTTGCAAGATGAGTTATTGGAAGGCGCGAAGCTGTTTCTCGCACCGTCAACGAGTGGTGCGCTGCCCATGCCGAGAGTTGAGAAATTGCGGTATTACCGAGAGTTGAAGTCTCTAATAGACGAATAGACGAGAAAAGCGCGAATAGACGAATAGACGAACCCCACCCAACCACCCAAAGTCGGTGCGAACTCCATTCGTTGATTCGTTGATTCGTTGATGAACTGGCCTGAGAAACGGCCAGTTGTACACCGTCCCATAGATTCGCACAAGGAGTGAAGATGAAGCGACCGAATATTTTGTTTGTGATGACCGATGACCACACGCCGCGCGAGATGAGCAGTTATGGCAATCCGATTTTGCATACGCCCAATCTGGATCGCATTGGGAATGAGGGTACGCGGTTTAACAATTGTTTTTCGACTAACGCATTGTGCGCGCCTGCGCGGGGCACGGTGCTGACGGGATGTTTTTCGCATGTCCACGGTATCCGGGGAAATTCCGAGAGAGCCGATGCGATTGAGAATCTGGATCCGAATGTGCCGACATTTCCCGAATTGCTTCGCGATGCGGGATACAAGACTGCGTTGTTTGGCAAGTATCATATCCGGCAGGATCCGCGCGGATTTGATACGTGGTGTATTCATCCCGGGCAGGGCGTGTATTTTGATCCGACGTATATCGATAATGGGAAGGAAGTCGTAAAGGAAGGGTATGCCACGGATATAACGACGGATATGACGCTTGAGTTTTTGAAGGAGTTGGATGGTGAGCAACCCTTTTGTCTGGTGTATCAGTTTAAGGCGCCGCATCGGCCGTTTACGCCAGCCCCCCGGCACGCGCATCTTTTTGAAGATATTGAGATTCCTCAGCCGGAGACGTATGGGGATGATTTTGCCACGCGAAAAATCGCGGCTCTGGCAGAAGATATGAAGTTTGATATCAGTCTGGCGCCCGATTACGACGATATACCTGGAGATTTGAATGACGAGGAAAAGAAGGACTGGATTTACCAGCGTTTTATGAAGGATCGGTATCGCACGATTTACGGGGTGGATGAAAATCTGGGGCGGGTGCTGGATTATCTGGAAGAGACGGATCAGGCTGACGATACGCTGGTAATTTACACGTCGGATCACGGGTATTTTTTGGGTGATTACGGATGGTACGATAAGCGGTTTATGTACGAGCCGTCAATTCGCATTCCGCTGGTGGTGCGCTATCCCAATGGGGGTATCAGCGGCAATGTGACCGATGCGCTGGTGATGAATGTGGATTTCGCGCCGACGATTCTGGATTTTGCAGGTGTCGAAATTCCCGAAGGCATTCAGGGCGAGAGTTTGCGTCCACTACTCCAGGGGACAGAACAGGATGATTGGCGCAAGTCTGTTTATTACGCCTATTTTGAAGATTCATGGGTGCTGCACGGCAAGGGGGCAGAGGCGATGTCAGAGCCGTCGTTTCAGTATTTTACGCCGCACCGCATTGGCCCGCACCGCGGCGTGCGTACAGATCGCTACAAGCTGATTGAATATTATGCCGAGGGGGATTACTGGGAGTTATTCGATTTGCAAGAAGATCCCAATGAATTGCGGAATGTGTACGAAGACGCCGCGTACGCTGATCTGGTGATAGATTTAAAAGCTGAGTTGAAACGATTGCAGGCGCAGTATCGGGATTTGGAGGAAGACAGTCGTTAGGGGTAGGAGATTTTTACACGATAACTCTTGGTATGAAATTAAAAAAGATATATACTTTGGTATATATCCAGTGTGTCAATAATTTTGATGGGAGATAGATATGAAAACGGCGAAACTATTTGCAAATGGAAGAAGTCAGGCTGTTCGCTTGCCAAAGGAATTTCGTTTTGAGGGTTCCGAAGTCTATATCAGGCGATTGGGAAAGATGGTTGTTCTTTTGCCTCGGGATGATCCCTGGGCACCCCTTATAGAAAGTTTGGATATGTTCAGCGATGATTTCATGGCAGAACGCAATCAGCCTGTGGAACAACAAACGCGAGATAATTTGTGATGCGTTATATGCTCGATACTGATATCTGTATCTATATAATGAAAAAAAAGCCCGTCCAGATTATTCAGAAATTTCGGATGATGGATGTAGCAGATATTGGAATTTCTTCTGTCACTTTGAGCGAATTGGAATACGGTGTTGAAAAGAGTGAAAATAGAGAACGAAATCGATTTGCATTGACCCATTTTCTGGCCCCGCTTCAAATTGTATCTTATGATGTTCGGGCTGCACAGAAATATGGTTTTATCCGCAGTCATTTGGAAAAGCAGGGCCAACCAATCGGGCCGTTAGATACTTTGATCGCTGCACATGCGCTATCTTTGGATTGTATCTTTGTCACTAATAACGCAAGTGAATTCAAGCGCGTTCCAAATTTAACTGTAGAAAACTGGATGGCATGAATCACTTGGTCGTAGATGTTTTTTATTTTTTTGGCATGTACACGTCGGTCGCGGAGCCGAGGTGGATTTCTGAGGCTATGCCGATGGATTCGGCAAGCGAGGGGTGCGGGTGAATGGTGTGGGCAATGTCTTCGGCGACGGCAGCCATTTCAATAGCGAGCGCGCCTTCGGCGATGAGGTCGCCCGCGTTTGGTCCCACGATGCCCATGCCGAGTACGCGTTGGGTATAGGGATCGACTATGAGCTTGGTCTGGCCTTCGATGCGCCCAATTGCATGCGCTTTGCCCAATGCGGCCCAGGGGAAGCGCACGATATCGACTTTTCGGTTTTGTGCGCGGGCGTCGGTTTCGGTCAGGCCCACCCATGCAATTTCGGGATCGGTGTACACAACTGAGGGAATGAGTGCGTCAAAAGACGCGGGTTCGCCGGCGAGAACTTCGGCGGCGATTTTGCCTTCGTGCGCGGCTTTGTGGGCAAGGCCGGGACCTGGAATAGCATCGCCGATTGCAAAGAGGCGGGGATCGTTTGTTCGCATCTGAGAATCGACTTCGATGAACCCGTGGTCATTGGGTTCTATGTCCGTGTTTTCAAGGCCTATATTATCTGTATTTGGGCGTCGGCCAATGCAGAGGAGGACGCGGTCGAATATTTCGGATGTTTTTGCTCCTTCGCCTTCCCAGTGTACTTCAATACCGGTGTTGACTTCTTCGATATGCGTAACGCGCGTGCGGGTGTGTATGGTGCTGAATGCCTGACGCAATCGGGTTTCGAGGGGTTTGATCAGATCGGGATCGGTGCCGGGCAAGAGGGTGTCGGTCATTTCGACGACTGTGACGGCGCTTCCCAATGCGGCGTAAACACTGCCGAGTTCGAGTCCGATGATGCCGCCGCCAACAACGAGAAGGCTTTTGGGTATTTCGTCGAGATCGAGTGCTGTTGTCGAGTCCAGGATACGCGGTGTGTCGAGCGCGAAAATTGGGAGGGAAATTGGGCGTGACCCTGTGGCGATGATGGCGTGTTCAAATTCTACGCGGTCGATATCTCCATCCCCTGAGATAGATGCGCTTTGCGAATTCTCGAATTGCGCGTAGCCCGTCAGGTGGGTGACTTTGCGCTGGCGCACCAGGCCAGACAGGCCGGTCGAGAGGCGGGTGATGATGTTGTCTTTCCAGCCTCGAAGGGCGTCCAGATCGATTTTGGGATCGCCAAAGGTGAGGCCATAAGTTCTGGCTTCACTGGCTTCGGTGATGAGTTCGGCAACGTGGAGCAGGGCTTTGGATGGGATGCACCCGCGCAATAAGCAGGTGCCACCGAGGTTGTCGTCGGCATTGACGAGGGTAACTTGCAGGCCCAGGTCAGCTGCGCGAAAGGCCGCTGTATATCCGCCGGGACCGCCGCCTATAACGAGAAGATCGGTTTTGTGCGTTTCGGCCATGTGATTTCTCCAGTTTATCCGCCCATGAGCATGAGTTCTGGGTTTTCGAGCGCATCGACTATTTTTCGCATAAATCGCGCACCGTCGGCACCGTCAATAACGCGGTGATCATAAGAGAGTGCCAGAGGCATGATGAGGCGAGGTTCGATGCGCCCTTCGCGCACGGTGGCTTCTTCTCTGGCGCGTCCGAGTCCCATAATTGCAACTTCGGGGTGATTGACAATGGGGGTAAATTCACCCACGCCCAGGCTGCCCAGGTTGGTGACGGTGAATGTGCCACCTTGTAATTCGTCGAGGCCAATTTTGTTGGTGCGCGCGCGGTTGCTGATGTCGCCGAGTTCGAGAGCCAATTCCAGGATGTCTTTGCGATCGACGTCTTTGATGACGGGAACGAGTAAGCCGCGCTCGGTATCAACGGCGATGCCGAGGTTATAGTAGTGTTTGAGAATAATATCATTGGCGCCTGCATCGAGGCTGGCGTTGAATTGTGGAAAGGTCTTGAGCGCGGTGATGATTGCTTTTAGGGCGAGGACGGTCGGCGTCAGTTTGGCCCCCGATGCTTCGGTTTTTTCTTTGTTGCGCTGCCGAAATGCTTCGAGATCTGTGACATCTGCGCGATCAAATTGCGTGACATGAGCCACCTGTTGCCAGGCCTGGCTCATATTTTTTGCAATAATCTGCCGAACTTTGCTGAGGGGTTGGCGCTCGATGTTGCCCCATCTCGAGAAGTCGGGTAATTCGACGGGTGCGGTTGGTGCAATACCACCTGTTTGCCGGTCGCGCACAGCGGCTTTGACATCGTCTTGTGAGATGCGTCCACCGGGCCCAGAGCCAGCGACCTGGGTGAGATCTACGCCGAGTTCTCGCGCGAGCCGCCGCGTGGATGGGGCTGCGGGAATGGGGTCGCCGTTGGATGTGGGGGCAGGTGGCCTGGAAGGTGTTGGTGCGGGAGCTTTGGCGGTGGATGCGGGTTCTTCTTTTGGTGCAGGAACAGGTGCTTCGGCTTCCGGTTCTGCGGAGACTTGTTGTTCGCCTTCTTCAACGGAGATCAATAAGCTGCCCACGGGCACGCGGTCTCCGGCACTGATGTGTATTTTTGTGACGGTGCCAGCAACACTGCTGGGTACTTCAACGAGGGCTTTGTCGGTTTCGAGTTCGACCACGCCCTGATCGATTTCAACGGTGTCGCCCTCGGCAACAAGTACGCCGACAACATCGCCGGCTTCTACACCTTCGCCGAGATCGGGAAGTTTAAATTCGGTTGCCACGAGACCTCCTTAATCGCGGATTGAGTTAATAGTACGTCGTGATGGGGCCTGCCGATACGGGATCGATTTTCTCGGGATCTATTCCGAGTTCGTCGATGGCTGTGGCGACCTGTTCGCGTTTGATTTTGCCCTGTTTTGCCAGGGCGTAAAGCGCGGCCACAGCAATGCATTCGGCGTCAACTTCAAAATGCCGGCGCAGAGCCTGGCGCGTGTCGCTGCGCCCAAATCCATCTGTGCCGAGCACCGTCATGTCTTCGGGTGCCCAGGGGCGGATCATTTCGGGCAGGGATTTCATGTAATCGGATGCGGCGACGATCGGGCCATCGGTTTTTTCGAGCACTTTGACGATATACGGCTTTTTCTTGCGCCGCGTTGGGTGTAGCATGTTCCATCGCTCGGTTTCAAGCGCGTCCCGCCGCAATTCTTTGTATGAGGTGACGCTCCACACGTCGGCGGAAATATTGTATTCGGCGGCGAGGATTTCTTGCGCGCGCAGGGTTTCGCGAAGGATGGATGCACTGCCAAAGAGCTGAACTTTGTGCTGGCCCTGTTGCATTTCGTGCGTCTTGAGCGGATAAATGCCTTTGACAATGCCTTCTTCAACGCCTTTGGGCATGGGGGGGTGTTCGTAGTTTTCATTGCCCAGGGTCATATAATAATAAACATCTTCCTGTTCCTGGTACATGCGCCGAATGCCGTCCTGGATGATGATGGCTATTTCGTAAGCATAAGCCGGATCATAGGCGATACAGTTGGGAACGGATGAGGCCAGAATGTGGCTGTGTCCGTCTTCGTGCTGAAGGCCTTCGCCGTTGAGCGTGGTGCGCCCGGCTGTTCCGCCCAATAAAAAGCCCTTGCAGCGGATATCGCCAGCCAGCCACATGAGGTCGCCCACGCGCTGAAAACCGAACATGGAATAATAGATGTAAAATGGGATGGTGTTGACGCCGTGCGTGGCATAAGCTGTGCCGGCGCAGATGAATGAGGACATAGCTCCGGCTTCGTTGATGCCTTCTTCGAGAATTTGTCCGTCTTGCGCTTCTCGATAGTAGCTGATGTTGCCCGCATCAACGGGTTCGTATATTTGCCCCATGTGCGAGTAGATGCCGAGTTGCCGAAAGAGGGAATCCATACCAAAGGTGCGGGCTTCGTCCGGGATGATGGGGACGAGCAGTTTGCCGATGTCTTTGTCGCGGGCGAGTTTGGCAAATAAACGCGCAAAGGCCATGGTCGTAGAGGCCTGGCGGTCGCCTGTGCCTTTGAAGGCTTCGTCAAATACGTCGCGCGAGGGTGCTTGGATGGGTTTGGCCTGAACGCTTCGGCTGGGCAAATAGCCACCGAGTTCGTTTCGGCGTTGTAGCAAATACTGCATTTCGGGGCTGTCGTCGGGGGGACGATAAAAGGGTGCTTTGCCCACTTCGCTATCGGAGATAGGAATGTCAAAGCGCCGCTTGAATTCGCGCATCTCGTCTTCTTCGAGCTTTTTTTGCTGGTGGGTCATGTTGCGGCCTTCGCCAGCTTCGCCCAGGCCATAGCCCTTGATGGTTTTGGCCAGGATGACTGTTGGTGCGCCCTCGTGTTCCACAGCGGCTTTAAATGCGGAGTACACTTTTTCGGGATCGTGACCTCCGCGACGCAATTTTTGGAGTTGTTCGTCCGAGAGATGTTCGACCATTTTGAGCAGGTCGGGATGGGTGCCAAAAAAGTCGCGGCGGATGTATTCGCCGGATTCGACGGTGTATTTCTGGTATTGACCATCGACGACTTCTTCCATGCGTTCCTGAAGCAGACCCTGGGTGTCTTTTTCGAGAAGTGTGTCCCAATCGTCTCCCCATATAACTTTGATGACATTCCAGCCAGCGCCGCGAAAGACTTGTTCGAGTTCTTGAATGATTTTGCTATTGCCGCGCACGGGACCGTCGAGGCGTTGCAGGTTGCAGTTGATCACAAAGATGAGGTTGTCGAGTTGTTCGCGGGTTGCCAGACTAATGGCGCCGAGGGTTTCGGGTTCGTCTGTTTCGCCATCGCCAACAAAGACCCAGACTTTGGAATCGCGAGTCGATTTGAGGCCGCGGTCTTCGAGGTAGCGGTTGAAGCGGGCCTGGTAGATGCCCATGAGTGGGCCAAGTCCCATTGAGACCGTGGGGAATTGCCAGAAGTCGGGCATGAGATAGGGGTGTGGATAGGAAGACAGGCCGCCGGGATTGCGGAGTTCTCGGCGGAAGTTTTCGAGGTGTTCGGTGCTCAATCGCCCTTCGAGAAATGCGCGGGCATACATGCCGGGAGAGGCATGACCCTGGAAGAAG
>JAGWBW010000352.1:1813-2506 GCA_021295695.1 Candidatus Latescibacterota bacterium | reverse complement strand
TCTTCTACCGGGATCCCCGCAAAATAAACTCAGAATAGGAACCCCAAACGCCCACCAGCACCACAAAAAACGCCCCCAGTGCCACCGCACGAACCATCAACCGATCGTCTCGAACCAGCCCCATTTATTTTACCTCAACACCCCTCAACGCCTCAATCCGCCAGCTAAATTCCTCCTCCAATTCTTTTGTCCATCCCAGCTTCAGAAACGCAATCTGCCCCTCCCTGTTGAGAAACCAAGTTGTAGGAAAAGCCTGTACACCCGCTTTATTCACATATCCGTCATCGAGCAAAACCGGGAAAGTATAACCTTTTTTCTCCATCCACGAAGGTACCGAATCGGGATTGCGATCGTTATTAATCGTCAAAATCGCCACATCTGGATCATCCTTATAATGCTCGTACAAATTCTGAAACTCCGGCATCTCTTTCACACACCACCCACACCATATCCCCCAGAAATTGATCGCCACGACCTTGCCCTTCAAAGAAGTTAGCGATACTTCCTTACCCTCTAAGGTCTTCAAATTGAACCCAAGGGCGGGTTCCGGAGCCTCAATCCGAGAGGCCAGGACCTCCTGTCTTCGCGTCTCTCGATCTGAGGCCATCAAAGGCTTTAAGTAATCTTCGTACCCATCCAAACTCCCATGTCGCTTCAAATAAAGTGACTTCAGAGCCTGGTCATTGGGATTTT
>JAGWBW010000352.1:0-1796 GCA_021295695.1 Candidatus Latescibacterota bacterium | reverse complement strand
GCCTGATCGAAATTGTCCATCGCCTCATAGACCTGACCCAAATGGTAAATCGTGCCCTTCTCTTTAGGATTCAGTTCATAGGCGCGCATCAACTCTCGCTCGGCATCTTCCAAACGCCCTTCCTGAAAAAACACCCAGCCGAGGGCATCCGCCATCAACCCGGTCATCCCATTTATGGCCTGTTGATACTCTTCCTCTGAATCGAAGTACTTCCTCTGGTTTTTTAGTTTTTCCCGTCCTGCCGCAACACCATCTCGGGCAATCTGCTCAGCCTCTCGATAATACGGCGTGCGTTCCGCCAGCGTCATCGCACCCATTGGAAATATAATGCTTGGGCGGTCGCCTTCATATTTTATCATTCCCTGCACCACATCCAGAATTTCTTTTGCCGATACCGTAAAATCCTCTCGAATATCGAGGAGAAGCCCCTTATACATATATCCCAACATTTTCTTATTGTGGTGTCGGGGCCGTGCGATAAATGCCCTCAGCAAATTCCGAAACTCTGCCTCTTGCTCGGGATCCTGGAAACCCTCCTCACCGGCAATGGCTCGCATCGTAAGACAACGATACACCAACACCTCCTCTGCTTCCGCACTTTCGCCATAGGAACTGAGAATGCGATCCCCTACCATTTTTGTCTTTTCCACATCTTCCAGTGCCAAATAAAAGTCGTGCAATGTCTTTAGAGAAACCACATCTGCCCCGCGCGCTTGCACAAACATATCGGCATCAGCCTCGATCTCTGCGATTTTCTCTGCTATGGGCTTATTTTTAAGTCGCTCAATCGCTCGCCAGAACCGCTGATGTACCTTTGCATCTGTAGATGCCTGTTGCGCCGCTTTCTGGTATAGCGGATAGGCTTCGTCATAACGCCCCACTAAATACAGATAATAAGCCGGTCGGAAATAGCCATTTGCATTGCCGGGATCGGCTTTACGCGCCTCGGCAAACGCCTTCAGACAAGCCTCAAACCTTTCAGTGTTTTTTCCCCTCTCAGAAGTATAGTACAGCGCATTCCCCTTAACGACCAGAAGCCTCGCTGGATTCTTGACCCGCGTTTTATACTCATCCACAAAGGCAATCGCATTCTCTTTATTGCTTCCATATAGCACATCCGCTCTTGTATTGATAACATCCGCATGGTCGGGCAACATCTCCAAAGCTCTTTCACTGGCTAAAAGTGCCTCATCCCTGCGCTCTTTTCCAAGTCGGTCAAGTGCGCTCGCAAGCGCGACCCAACTCCACGCGCTATTTTCAGGAGACGTGACCATCTCTTCAGCGGCGGCAACTGCTTCCTTCGTGTTCTCTGCAGCCATGTGCTGGATAAACCATGCGCGCAGATGTAAATTATTCGGAAACCGTTCCACCAGCTTTTTCCCCTCAGCATATCCATCTTTATGGTTTCGTATCATTCGCAGAGATCTCAACCGCTCAATCGCCTCTTCTGCTGTATCTTGCCCCTGAATGGGAATGGGACATAAACAACAAAGCAGAACATACAAGATCCATCGCTTCATCATAATACACCTCCTGTGAAAGAGCGTCCGCGTCATTTTATTCACCCTTTCCCAAAACAAATACGGCACTCTTGGATACAGCACCACCGCCATTTAGATCTGTCACACTCACTTCAACCTGGTGGACTCCCATATCCAAATTCTCTGTCTCAAGCTCAAAATAAACTCGCTCAAAAACTTCGCTCCCGGTGCGGTCGTAGCTCACCACCACCTCCGGTTTTTCGGCCGAGAGCAGCCTGCGAAATCCCGAAAATACTGCGCCAAACACCCCCAATC